>URPQ01000046.1 GCA_900549755.1 uncultured Oscillospiraceae bacterium | reverse complement strand
ATACGACTTGAAATATTTTTATGACGAGACAATATAAACGGACAAATTTTCCGCTATGGGAAGCATTGTACCCTGATTGTATTGCCTAAATAATTATATTAAATTTTCGGTGAATTGTCAATATAAAATAATTAATAACTTTGAAATTTGTCTGCGTTATAAATAACGCTGCGCCGGACTTTGTTGCAATATGCCCGGCATTATGATATAATCAAACAAAATAGTTCCGAATTTACAGGTGAGAAAATGAGCACATACCGAATTGCAGTTTGCGATGATGACGATATAATATGAGAAAATTTATGTTCTCTTTGCAGTGATATTTTAACTAACGACAGTGTTGAATATAGGCTTGAGCCTTTTTGCTCGGCCTGTGAGCTTGAAAAACGGCTGAACGCTGAAGGCTGTCCTTTTGACCTGCTGATATTGGATATTCAAATGGACGGTATGACGGGTATGGAGCTTGCCCGTTCTTTAAGGGAAAAAGGCAATCGGGTATCTATCATTTTTGTAACAGCCTGTGAGGATTATCTTAGCGAGGGGTACGGCGTTCAGTCTGTCCATTTTCTCTTAAAGCCCGTGCATCGAGAAGCACTGGCAAGCGCGATCCACACTGATCTCAAGCTTAATTACATACCGAAAACGGTTGTGGTACATATCGGGAATAAGCTGGTGCATCTATCGCTTTCGGGCATCCGATATGTTGAGAGCTACAACCACAGCATTGTGATCCATCAAAGCACCGGTAACAGCACCTATTATTTTTCGCTTTCGGATTTTGAAAAGCAGCTTCCTATGGGGCAATTTGCACGCTGCCACAACAGTTATCTTGTGAATTTAGATGAGGTACGGGAGATCGGGCGGACCGAGCTTTCTCTGCAAAGCGGCGAAACGCTGCCGATGGGAAGAAGCTATTACAAAGCCTTCCAGAGTGCATTTGTGCGGTACATCAATCAATAAAAATCGTACATTACAGGCTTTTGCGCCTTTGTCAGCATTGCTCTGGGAGGCAACAAGCAGGAGGACGCTCACCGCAGTGTCGGTAACTCTATAGTTCTTTGCGTTGTAAGCAGCATTGTTCTGACAGTTATTTATCTTCTTTTTATGGAGCCGATACTGACGCTGTTCGGCGGTAAAGTCAATGCGGAAACATATGCTCTTGCCAATGAGTATTTCTTTTGGATAGCGCTCGGTGTTCCGTTCTATATGTTCGGTCAGGCAATGAATCCCATCATTCGCAGTGACGGCAGCCCAAGGTTTGCAATGGTAGCGACCCCCAGCGGTGCAGTTGCGAACATAATTCTCGACCCCATTTTCATTTATGCTTTTAAGTGGGGAATGATGGGCGCAGCCGTGGCAACGGTGATTGGGCAAATTTTGACTGCCGCTCTTTCCGTTTGGTACCTGCGCCACATGAAGGCGGTTAAAATTAAAAAAGACAGTTTCAGGTTGAGCGGCACGCTGATCCCGAAGTTTCTCGCTTTGGGTATGACCAGCTTTTTGGCGCAGGTTTCCCTTGTGATCTCAATGGCGGCTGTTCAAAATACCTGTATGAAATACGGTGCTTTGGACCCCGTTTTCGGTCAGACGGAATATGCGCAGATTCCTCTGGCGGTACTCGGCATTGTAATGAAATTCTTTCAAATTGCGATTTCTATCGCGATCGGTTTGGCTGCCGGCTGTATTCCCGTGGTCGGCTATAACATTGGCGCAAGGCATAAAGACCGCGCCAAAACGCTCTTTACCTATCTTCTGATTGCAAACAAGGCTTCTGACGAAGCAGCAGAGCGTGTAAAATAACCCAAAGTAAAACAGCACCGCCACACGGAGAACATTCTCGATGCGGCGGTGTTATTTTACTATTGAACATAGCGGGCGGTAATGATTTTAACAGACAGACATATTAAAATAATAAAAATTTTTTTATTATAAATTTTTCCTTATATTGTGCTTTTTATTTGAAAAAATGAATATATCCCCCACTTTTGGTGTAAAATAGAAGTATACAGGCTGTCCGACGCGCCACTTTATGTGATTTTGTAGGATTGCACAAGTTTTATGTAAAAAAATGACATTTTAAGTCCCCAGAAGAAAAGGTTACAGGTTTGTAACCTTTTTGTAACCGCTTTTTAACCGTCATTTTAACCAAAAACCTGACTTTTTGCGACTTTGACATTGTAGCCTTAAGGGTTTATAATATGCCTCGGCTTGCGAGATTTGATTCAAAGGAGTCATTTGATGTTAGAAAAAATAAAGTATCGTCTGTCGGACCCCGACTTCATAAGACAGACGCGCGTAAGGTGTATAGCGGCTATGACCGCGTTCACAATAGCGGTTATTACTTTACTCGGCTTTTCGCTCAATACAGTAAAGGTGTTTGACGGCGAGAAGACATACACCGTGCGTTCGGTAAACGCAAACGTTGCAAATATACTTTCCGGTCTTAAATTAAAGTCGGAGCGTTACCAGATAATGAAAACAAAGGTGGAAAACCACCTTACAACGGTTGAGATTGCTTATTCTTTCCCAGTGTTTATTACCGTGGGCGATAACACGCTCGAGGTTGAGTTTACGGGCGGCACGGTTCTTGACGTGCTGACTGCCGCGGGTCTTACACCGGATGAGCATGATTTTGTAGAGCCCGCGGTTGATACCGAGGTCAGCGACACGGTTTATATTGATTACGCCGATATAGAATATGTAGACGGCAGCTACACCGAGGTTATACCCCACACGCTTGAAACTGTTTATTCCGCGGCAAAGGCGGCGGGCAGCGAAACGGTGGAAACGGGCGTTGACGGCGAAAAGCGTGTAAGATACACCGAAAAGATAGTAAACGGCGTATCATCAGGGCGCACCGTAACAGGTGAGGAAGTAGTTAAAAGCGCCGTAAACGGCAAAAAAATTATTGGAACAAAAAAGGCGGCGGCAAAAAGCACCGCCACGGCTGATAATTCGTCCTTTAAGGGCGTTTCAACCCTTACCCCTGCTCTTAATATTGAATTTGATAAAAACGGCGTACCGCTGAAATATAAGTCTAAAATGGTGTCCCGCGCCACGGCGTATACCTACACGGGTCATAACTGCGCCACAGGCGTTGCCCCGCAGCCCGGCTATATAGCCGTAAACCCCAAGGTAATACCCTACGGCACCAAAATGTATATAAGAACAGCGGACGGCAGCTTTATTTACGGCTATGCCGTAGCAGCCGATACCGGCGGATTTGTAAACAGTCACCCCACGGGCGTTGACCTGTTTATGTCCACCCGCAGCGCATGCGTATCCTTCGGCGTTCGTAATGTTGAAATTTATATACTTGAATAATACTGAGAGTGCAGTTATTATTTAAGCCTTGACGAAAAGAGAGAAAGGCTTAAAATCTAACCTTTTCTCTCCCTCAGTCTCGTTACACTCGACAGCCACTGACGGCGGCGGTCCCCTCTGTCAACTGCGTTGACGTCTCCCCACACCGTGGGGAGCAACCCTCGTCAGAAGGAGCCTAAGAGTGTACGGGACTTTTTATTTTTATCTGTTTTAATTTCGGGAAGTGAAAAAATGATTGAGGATATAAAAAAGGAACTGAATATGAGGGCGGAGGACGTATACCGTGATTTTTCAAAAAAGTTGATACCCGAAGCCTCACTGCCGCTAATCGGCGTGCGCCTGCCCGCTTTGCGGGCTATGGCGGCAGAAATTGTAAAAAGGGGAGAGGGCATGCAATTTTTGGATTGCTGCGATTTTTCAAGCATGGAAATGTGTTTTTTGTATGCTTATGTACTCGGTAAAACAAAGTCGGATATAAACACGCTTATAAAATACTTTGATAAAGCCGCACGCTACGTTGATAACTGGTCAACCTGCGATATACTCTGCCAATCATTTAAGCAGTGCGAAAAACACCAGTCGGAGGTATGGGAGCGGCTTACAGTTTACCTTGCCTCGGGCAAGACCTATTATATGCGCATAGCGGTTGTTACAATGATGTCGCACTATTTGAACGATGAATATATTGACCGGGTTTTCGCGGCTTTGCGCATAGCGCACAATGATGAGTATTATTATAAGATGGCGGCAGCCTGGTGTACCGCCACGGCTATGGCGAAATACCGTGATAAAACCTACCGTTTTCTTGAAACCTGCTGCTTTGACGATTGGACTTATAACAAATCTATTCAAAAAATGCTGGAATCGCGCCGCGTATCGGATGAGGATAAGCAAAGGCTGCGCGCAATGAAAAGAAAGTGAAAAACAGCAGGTCGAATTTTGACGAATACTTTACATAATTTTTTTATTCATATTATTATGAATAAACATTTATCCAACTTATAAACACAGTTATCCACCGAAAAAGCCTTGAAAAGCTGATTTTCTCGTTTGAAAGTGTGTGTAACTGTGGATATCACGGTGGATAAGTAGGAAAACTTTTAAGGTTGTCCGAGTTTACATAATGTAAAAAATGCAAAAAAATATTCCGTAAATTTCCAACAATTTATGCCTACAGCATTATATAAATCAGTGCAAAAAGCAGTTTTTTATCCGCCTTTTCGCTGAACAAAATAAGCAGCAGACCTATAATCAGCGGCAGGTCGCTGTCACTGCCCAGCAAATCTAAAAACGGCAACGAGGAAAGCCCGCCTTTTCGGGCGGGAAAAAGGAAATTTTCTTCGTTTTTTTCTTCCGGCGCAGGTGTGCTTTGCGGGCGGGGCGGCGGGCTTTGACGCTGAGGCGCGGCAGAGCCTTGATTCTGCGCCCCGCCCTGCCTGTTTTGCAGCCTTACAAAGGGCGGCACAGGCGGCATTGGCTGCCCGGAGCTTTCAGCTGCCTTGCGGCTCATTTCACGCATTTTTTCAACGGCTGCCTGCTGCTGCCGCATAAAATCGTTTTCACTCATAAAATCCCCTTCAAAAACCCGCTTTCCTTTATAAGCGGCAGCATATCAAGCAGCTTGAGCAGTCTTATAGCGGTATCAGCCCGCGCGCGACGCTCCTCGCTTAAATGCGGGCGCAGAGCGTAGATCAGCTGCACGCGTGAATCGTCCGCAGTGTTCTTCATTTTGGAAAAAAGCGATACTATCTGCTTTATATTTATATCATCGCCCGGCTGTGCGGCAGGCTCCGCCGGTATATCCGGCAGAGCTGCGCTGTCGGCTTCTCCCCCCAAAAGGCTCTGTGCCATTTGCTTAACGCGTTCCATACTTTCGGGGTCGTTCAGTATTGCCGAGAGCTTATCGCCCAGTTCGTCCATCGTTTTTTCCGCCCTTTAATACCGATTTTAATATAAGCTGCGCCTGCGGGCTTTTAAGCAGCTTTTCCATACTTTCCTTATCGGACATAACCCTGTTCAGTTTTTCCCTGTCCTCCGGCGACAGGCTGTTCACAAGCGGTGTAATATCCTTGCCGTCAGCGGCGCGGTTTATGCTGTCGCGGCTCAGCTTCCCGCCGGATGAGGAAAGCAGCGCGTCAATCAGTCTTTGCTTGCTAATATCGTTATTATTCATAGCTCTGACCCCCCTTAATATATTATGTTGAAAACCAAATTTGTAGAATAGGTGTTATAATGAGAATTGTTGTTATTTCGGATTCACACAGAAGAAGCGGCAATGTGAGCAAAATACTTGACGCACAGCAAAACGCCCGCCACGTCTTCTTTTTAGGAGACGTGACGGGAGATATTGATGAGCTTATGAAATTTTACCCTGATAAGGTTTTTCATACAGTCAGCGGGAACTGCGATATTTTTTCTTCCTACCCCTCAACCGATATAGCGGAGCTTTACGGGCACAGGATATTTTTCACCCACGGTCATACCCTGGGCGTTAAATACGGCACCGAAAGGCTGATTTCCGCAGCCCGCGCCGCCGGCTGTGATATTGCGCTTTACGGGCATACCCACGTCTCAAAAATATTATATGAGGACGGATTGTACGTTGTGAATCCCGGCTCCTGTGCCGAGCCGCGCGATGGCGGCAAAAGCTACGCTGTTATTGATATTGAGAAAAACGGGGTTATGCCCATAATAATAAAAATATAGCGGGCAGCTTTCCCCAAAACATAAAAATAATTTTTTGCAAATTTTGCATACGTTATATTACATTTTACGGCGAATTACTCTGCGGGCCGTATGACCTCAAGCGGGGTGTGATCGCTGCTTTCTAGCCGGACCGCACGCCGCAACTCCAGCCGGCGGCGGACGATGTGTGCCGCAGTCATCATTTACATTGAATAGTTTTAACATAAGAAAAAGGCAGACGCACAGGTTTTTTCCGTGCGTCTGCCTTTATTTTAATATTAAGTTGTATAATACGGCAGTCGAGCCTTTTAGTCAGCTTTATTCTTTTTGCTGCCAAGAATAATGTTTGTGATTATTCCGAGAATAAGCGCGCAGGCAATAGAGGTGATTGTAATTTTACCGAACGATACGGTAAGACCGCCTATACCGCAGATAAGAATTACGGCTACTACAAAGAGGTTTCTGTTATCGTTCAGGTCAACCTCCTGTATCATTTTAAGACCCGATACGGCTATAAATCCGTAAAGGGTTACGCACACGCCGCCCATTACGCAGTTGGGAATTGTGGAAAGGAAGGTTACAAACGGACCGAAGAAGGAAATTATAATTGAAAGTATTGCCGTTGCAAATATGGTTACAACGGAAGCGTTACCTGTTATTGCAACGCAGCCTACCGATTCGCCGTAGGTGGTGTTCGGGCAGCCGCCGAATACAGCGCCGGCAACAGAGCCTACGCCGTCGCCGAGCAGGGTTCTGTGAAGTCCCGGGTCTTCAAGAAGATCCTGTTCAATTACCGATGAGAGGTTCTTGTGGTCTGCAATGTGCTCGGCAAACACAACGAACGCAACCGGAATATACGCAACCGCAACCGTTGCTATGTACTGACCGTTGATTTCGCTTATTCCCTTTGCCGCCTCAAAGAATGTGAAATCGGGCACGGAAACAATGCTCATATTTTTAAATACTTCAAAGTTTATTATCTGGAGCGCCTGATTATCGGTAGCAATGCCTATAACCGTAAAGATTGCAGCGGCTGCATAGCCCGCAAGTATGCCTATAATGAAAGGAATAAGCTTTACCATTTTCTTGCCGTAAACCGAGCAGATTGTTACAACCAAAAGGGTTATAAGTCCGCAAAGCAGGCAAATAAGCGGGTTGGCGGCTGAATTTCCGTCGCCGTCGAGCACCTTGCCCTTGGTAATATCGCTTACCGCGTTTGCCGCAAGTGACAAGCCGATTATTGAAACGGTGGGTCCTATAACTACTGCCGGCATCAATTTATTTATCCAGCCTACACCGACAAATTTAACTGCGATTGCAATAACAACATATACAAGACCTGCAAAAGCAGCGCCGAGAATTAAACCTACATAGCCCGCTTTAGCGGAAGCCGCGCCCGCAAATGCCGCCAGCATTGAGCCGATAAACGCGAATGACGAGCCCAAAAATACCGGACTTCTGAACTTTGTGAACAGAAGATATACCAGTGTGCCTATGCCCGCGCCGAAAAGCGCTGCCGATTGCGACATTCCGTTCTGCACTATTGTAGGCACCGCGATTGTCGCCGCAAGAATTGCGAGCAGCTGCTGCAAAGCAAAAACAATTACTTTGCCGAAGCTTGGTTTGTCCTTAACCCCGTAGATAAGTTTCATATTTTACTTCCTCCGTTTTAGCGCCTAAACTCCTCAATTGAACCCCGGCGCGTTTTTTATATACACGGCACAAGCCGTTTATACCTCGTAAAGCTCCGCCGCCGTTATATCGTCATACGGCGGAATTTTAACCGCTATAACCTCGTTTTTAGAGGTGGGAATATTTTTTCCTACATAGTCGCCGCGTATGGGCAGCTCCCGGTGTCCTCTGTCAATAAGCACTGCCAGCTGCACCGCCGCCGCTCTGCCGTGGCTCATAAGCGCGTCCAGTGCCGCGCGCACTGTTCTGCCGGTGTAAAGCACGTCGTCCACCAAAACAACCTTTTTACCCACTACCGAAAACTCAAGCTCTGTAGGGTGAATTACCGGGTCGGGCGAAATTGCTGTAAGATCATCGCGGTAAAAGGTTATATCAAGCTCGCCTGTAGGAACGCGTACCCCCTCAATGGCAAAAATATTATCGGCTAAAATTTTTGCAAGCGATACGCCGCGGCGCTTTATTCCTATAATACAAAGATTTTCGGTGCCGTTGTTTTTTTCGAGTATTTCGTGCGATATGCGTTTGAGCGCACGCGCAACCGCCGCTTCATCCATAAGCGTCGCCTTGAATTTCTCCATTTTTTCGCCCCCCGAAAATAAGCGCTGAAAAAAGCGCCCTGCACACGGCAAGGCGCTGAAAAAACAGCATAATACAGGCACAAAAGCGTCATTATTTCAAGCCTTGCCGGTATCTCTGTACCGTCTTAAAGGATTTACCGAAAGTTACTATACCACATTTTTCTTTATTTGTAAAGCACTTTTTTAAATTTTTATGAATTCATAGCGCGCATGGCGTTTAATATCGCTATTATCGTAACGCCGACATCAGCGAAAATTGCTATCCACATATTCGCAAGACCTACGGCGCTCAGCAGCAGCACCGCCGCCTTTATCGCCAGCGCGAATATTATATTCTGCCGCACTATAGCCATGGTTTTTCTCGCAATTTTAACTGCATCCGCCAGCTTTGAGGGCTTATCGTCCATAAGCACTATATCCGCCGCCTCAATAGCCGCGTCGCTGCCCATAGCGCCCATTGCAATGCCTACATCGGCGCGCGCCAGCACGGGCGCGTCGTTTATGCCGTCGCCCACAAAGGCAAGGGTCTTGTTTTCGCTTATCAGCTTTTCAACCGACGATACCTTATCCGCCGGCATAAGCTCTGCGTGAATTTCGTCAAGCCCCAGCTCCTTGCCTACTGCCTCGCCTATTTCCCTGCGGTCGCCCGTGAGCATTACGGTTTTGGTAATGCCAAGCTTTTTAAGGGCGGCTATCGCGTCCTTTGAATCGGGCTTTACTTCATCGGTAATAACTATGTGCCCCAAATAATCAGAGCCTTCGGAAATATGAATAACCGTGCCGTTTATGTGACAGTTGTGCCATTTAGCGCCCACCTTATCCATAAGCCTGCTGTTGCCGGCGAAAATCGTTCTGCCGTCTATTACCGCCTCAATTCCCATTCCGGCGTGTTCCTTTACCTCGCCTATGCGCGAGGGGTCAATGTGCCCCTTATGCGCCGCAATTATAGATTCGGCTATCGGGTGGTTTGAGTAGCTCTCCGCCGCTGCCGCAACGTCCAAAAGCTCAGCCTCGTCCGATTTTTCGGGGTGAATGGCGCTGACGGTAAAGCAGCCCTTTGTAAGCGTTCCCGTTTTATCAAAAACTACGGTTTCAACCTTTGAAAGCACTTCAAGATAATTTGAACCTTTAATAAGCACGCCGCGCTTTGACGCGCCGCCAATGCCGCTGAAGAATGAGAGCGGAACCGAAATTACAAGCGCGCAGGGGCAGGAAACAACAAGGAAGTTGAGCGCGCGCTGCAGCCAATCGCTCCAACCGCCGCCTATAATAAGGGGCGGCAAAACAGCCAGCACAACCGCCGCTATAACCACTGCGGGGGTGTAATATTTTGCAAAGCGGGTAATAAAGTTTTCAGCCTTAGCTTTTTTAGAGGATGAATTTTCCACAAGGTCGAGAATTTTCGCAACCGTGCTTTCGCTGTAAACGCTTTCGGTTTTCACGGTTATAACGCCCGTAAGATTTACGGAACCGCTCACTACCTTATCGCCCTCTTTAATATCGCGCGGCATACTCTCGCCCGTAAGCGCGGCGGTATTAACGGAGGTCTCGCCCGTAAGCACCGTGCCGTCAAGCGGTATCTTCTCGCCCGGCTTTACAATAATTGTTTCCCCCTTGGATACTTCCTCGGGAGATACCTTTATTTCCGCGCCGTCACGCAGCACCGTGGCGCTGTCGGGTCTGATATCCATAAGGCTTGAAATGCTCTTGCGGCTTTTGCCAACGGCAATGCCTTGGAAAAGCTCGCCCACCTGATAAAGCAGCATAACCGCAACCGCCTCAAGGTACTCGCCCGAGGCATACGCCCCTACGGTTGCAATAGACATTAAAAACTGCTCGTCAAAAACCTGACCGTGGGCGATGTTCCTCACAGCGCCCCACAGCACATCGTACCCTACGGTAAAGTAAGGAATAAGGAATATAACGGCTTTAAACCACCCGTCAACCGGAACAAGCGCCGCCGCTATCAGCAGCACCGCTGCCGCAATTATGCGGATAAGCCTTTTTTTATGTCTGCGGCTCATAAAAAGCTCCCCTTTTTGCTATTTAAGTATTATGCGGCAATCGGGTTCAACCCTGCGGCAAACCTTAACCGCCTTTTTCATAATGCTGTCAAACTCTGCGTCGTCCGCCTCAACGGTCATTTTCTGGGTGAGGAAATTCACGTCCGCAAAGGTAACGCCCTCAATTTTCCTTATTTCCTCCGCCATTTTAGCGGCGCAGTTTGCGCAATCGAGATCTTCAAGTTCAAATGTTTTTTTCATTTTCCGTTTTCCTTTCTTCTGTTAAATGATTAAATCCCTGACCTATAATCGTTCGTACATGATCATCGGCAAGGAAATAATAGATTGTTTTGCCCTCCCTGCGGCAGGCAATTAAATTGCTCTGCTTTAGAACCTTTAACTGGTGCGAAATTGCCGATTGGGTCATACCCAGCAGTTCCGCAATGGCGCAAACGCACATTTCCGATTCAAAAAGCGAGAACAATATGCGCATCCGCGTTGTATCCCCGAAAAGCTTGAATAAATCGGCTAAATCGCAAAGCATTTCATCCTTCGGCAGCTCGTGCCGCACCGTTTTGAGCATTTCGGCGTGGTCGTGCATATGCTTTTCCATATTTCAACCTCCATTCATATGAATATTCATTCATTTGAATTTCTGTTCATATGATACACCGTTCATATGTATTTGTCAAGTACTTTTTTAAAAAAGTAAATAAGGCAGTAAAATGCGGCGAAGCCGTAACAAAAAAACTCCCAAACCGTACAGGTTTGGGAGTTTTGGTGGTGCCGGTGGCCGGACTCGAACCGGCACGGTATCGCTACCGGTGGATTTTGAGTTATTTGCTTCATACGGAATACAAACGAACTCAAACCCCTATGGAGGTCGTCAACGGACACCTAAAAGCCCGCAATTACTAATTATTTTGAAACTGATGTGTTAAAAAGCTCCGTTACGTCTGCCATTTCCGCATTTCTCAATTTTGACGGGAATTTTGGATTTTGGAGGGACATCGGAGGGATGTAACCCCAAAACGGGGCACAACAGCACACGCAATAGATTTATAAATCGCAAACATATTATAGCGTATTTCTCTGCCATTGACAACATATTTTCAAAAAAAGAGGTATCGCTATGAAATCACGCGCACATTATGAAAAACTGTTTTCTTCTTTTCCCGATGTTGTAACCCTCCCCGAATTTCAATCAATGCTCGGAGGTATCGGTGACAGTACCGCCCGAAAAATAATGAGGGCAAACAAAGTTAAACACTTCTATATAAGAAGTACATACATGATTCCAAAAGCCTGTGTGATCGATTATGTATTGAGCGAGGATTATGCAAAATACAGCAAGACACTCAAAGCAAGGGTCTGAACTGCAAGCCGTTTGAGAAATCAAGCGGCTTTTTCATTTCCGTACATAGCCGTCTGCTTCGCCGCAGGCGGCTAAATCTATGTAAAGGAGGAAACCCCAAAATGGCGAACTGTAAAGTAATAGCGGTGACGAACCAAAAAGGCGGCGTGGGTAAAACCACAACAACCGCAAGTCTCGGTATCGGTCTGGCGCAGGAAAACAAACGGGTACTACTGATCGACGCGGACGTGCAGGCTTCTCTGACGCTCTCCCTCGGTTATGCCAAACCCGACGAGTTGCCCGTTACCCTGACGGACATTATGCAGAGTGTAATCGACGACACGCCGATTCCCGACGGACACGGTATTTTGCACCACGGCGAGGGCGTTGACCTGCTCCCGGCAAACATTACCCTATCGGGTATGGAAATCCGGCTCATAAACGCTATGAACCGTGAACGGGCGCTGCGGACATATCTGGGTGAGGTCAAACCTCACTACGACTATATCCTCATTGACTGTATGCCGTCGCTCGGTATTATGCCGCTGAACTCACTGGCGGCAGCGGACAGCGTTATCATACCGTCGCAGCCGTCGTTTCTCTCGGCAAAGGGTCTGGATTTGCTTATGCACTCCATTTCACAGGTCAAGCGGCAGATCAATCCCAAGCTGAAAATCGACGGGATTCTTTTTACGATGGTAGACAGCCGAACCAACGAGGCAAAGGAAATCATTGCTTCTCTGCGCGCCCACTACGGTGAGAAAATCCGTGTGTTTGGGGCGGAAATACCCTTTTCCGTGAGAGCCGCCGAAACCAGCGGCAGGGGCAAGAGTATCTACGCCCACGACAAAAACGGCAAGGTGGCTGCTGCCTATCACGCGTTGACAAAGGAGGTGTTGGAGATTGAGCGTAAAAACGAGAGATTTAGGAATGACGCCGTTAGATGATTTGTTTTCTACCGACGAAAGCCGAGCCGAATCACAGTTTGAAAAGGTCGTGACGCTGAACCCCGCTGAAATCTCCGACTTTCCGAATCATCCGTTTAAGGTCAAACAGGATGACGCTATGGCTGAAATGGTCGAGAGCGTCCGAAAATACGGTGTGTTAGTTCCGGCTCTTGTCCGACCGAAAGAGAACGGCGGCTATGAAATGGTCGCAGGTCACAGGCGAAAGTTTGCGGCTGCTCTGGCTGAGCTGACGGAGATTCCATGTATCGTCCGCAACCTATCTGACGATGAAGCTACCATTATTATGGTAGACAGTAATCTTCAAAGGGAAACGATCTTACCGTCCGAAAAAGCATTTGCCTATAAAATGAAGCTGGAAGCTATGAAAAGGCAGGGTCAGAGGACGGATTTAACTTCTTCTCCATTGGATAATAAGTTAAGTGGAACAACATCTGCTCAACAGTTAAGTCAGAAAAGTGGAGACAGCCAACCGCAGATTTATCGCTTTATCCGCTTGACCGAACTGATCCCGCCTGTCCTGCAAATGGTGGATGACGGAAAGATTGCTTTCCGTCCTGCCGTGGAGCTGTCCTATCTTTCCAAAGACCAGCAGCAATCTCTGCACGACACAATGGAATGTGAGGACTGCACCCCGTCTTTGGCGCAAGCTATTAAAATGAAAGAGTTCAGCAAGGACGGCAGACTGACCGACGAGGTGATTCTCTCCATCATGCAGGAGGAAAAGCCAAATCAGAAAGAACAATTCAAAATGCCGAAAGAGCGTATCAGCAAATATTTTGCACCGGGGACGCCCGCGCAGAAGATCGAAGATACCATTGTTAAGGCGTTGGAAATGTACCGAAAGCGTGAACGGCAAAGAGATATGGAACGACGATAAAATTTTCCTAACAAGGGGTATCTATACCCTAAAATAAGGCAAGGTGCGGCGGTGTTCGCTTGTTCCCCCTCTCCACACCTCTCCCCCTCAAAAACTACCTGCACTACCCGAAAAAAGAGATGTCTATGGGGCTGTCAATTCACACCTTTGCAGCAGAACGCAAAAATCCGTACAATGAAGCTGCAAAGGAGGTCTTGCGATATGAAAAAAGCAATACAATTCATGCTATTGGCAGCGCTTGTCGTTTCTGTATCGGGATGTGCGAATACAAATCATCCGCAGGCAATACGGGAAAGTTCGGATATAGAGGCATTGAGAAGCGAGATTGACGAAAACGCTGTGCCAAAGGAAACGCTAACCGATTCTTTTTCGGAAAGTAAAACGAGTTCCGACGATAGCGTTATTGATGTTAAGGCGGAAACGGAATCGTCACAGGCAGAAACGCCGCAGCCTACCGCAGAACAAAGCCCTGCGCTGGGGATACAATCGCCGCAGACAGTCGTTTCAAACGATACGCCGAAACCCGAATCGTCGAAAGCCGTTGAGCCTACCACTGAACCAAAGCCAACGCCAACGCAGCAGCCAACACAGCAACAGGCAGAAGAAAAACCAACGCCGGAACCTGCACTGACTGAATCACCGCAGGAAACCGCGCCGCCCGCAGAACCTACCGCACCCGACTTCAATATCGACTATTGGATCGGTTATGCGAGAAGCTATGCGGAAAGCGTGGGACTGCGGCTTGAAAGTACGGCGGTTGACTGCTGGGACAATCCCATCACCGCAGGAGCATACAGCGCTTGCCTTGACCGGGACATTGAAAGCAGGCTGAATCGGTACAGCCGGGACGAGGATATTACCGATGTCTGGATATGGGCGCAGGCTCGCTCCGACGGGAGCTACGATCTGTATATCGGCTACGCCTAAATCCAAATCAAAACCGAATATTTCACTTTGAGCGCACTGTGTAATAACACGGTGCGTTTTTTCATTTCAAGGAGGATTTCACAGAATGAAAACGCAGAAACTTAAAAGAATGATGTCGCTGTTTCTGGCGGCTTTGATTTGCGTTACTACCCTTGTCGGGTTCGGAACGACTGCCTATGCCGCAGAGGAAACCGACGAGGTATGCCTTGTTTCCTTTCCCCGTGACGGGGACGCCAACTACGGCGGCGAATGGGGGCACGGCAGCTTTAATTTTATGAACGGATGGTTCGCACAAACTTCGCGCTATACCACCGTCCGAGCAATGGGTTCGTATGACGGCAATATCTGTTACTGCATTGAACCCGGCGTGCCGCAGGAATCGGGCGACCGCTACACCAAAAAAGGCGAGAACTTTTGGGATAATTACCCCTCGTCCTATAACCACACCATTTCGCCCGATGATATTAAGCTGTTTATCGGCCGTATCTTTCAGTACGGCTATACGGGTACAATTTCGACCTCTTGGCGTTCGCAGAATGAGGGCGGCGACAAGCTGGCTCACGCCGTTGCCACACAGCTTTTAGTTTGGGAAACCATCGTTGGCGAACGCGACGCCGATTTTAACAAGGTAGGCACAGGCGGTAAGGACGCAATCTGCGATCAGGTCAGCACAGGCCACCCGCTGTATAGCCAAATTATGAGCTACTACAATTCCATTGCCGCCAGCGTTCAAACCCATTCCAAAGTGCCGAGCTTCTTTGCAAAATCCACAGGCAAGGCCAAAAACATTGAACTTGAATGGGACGGCGAAAAGTACACCGCCACACTCACCGACACAAACAATGTCCTTTCCAATTACACTTTTTCGGCAAGCGTTTCGGGAATCCGTTTCTCTGTAAATGGAAAAAAGTTGGTAATCACAGCCGATACCGCACCGAGCGATACCGTCAGAATTACAGCCGAAAAGAAAAATTCACAGAGGCGCGGCGTTATCACTTGGACGGACGGCGTTTACGGCCCGAATGGAAAACTGCAAGATATTGTCACCTATGCGCAGTCAGTCAACGATCCCGTGAAAGGCTATTTGAATATTAAGGTCTCTTACG
>URPQ01000045.1 GCA_900549755.1 uncultured Oscillospiraceae bacterium | reverse complement strand
TATGTATAGGGGCTTAAAGCGGGTTGAAGAAGAAAGCGCGTCGGTAGGAGATATAATCCAGGTTGCGGGAATAGCCGACCTTGAAATAGGTGAGACCGCCTGCGCTGCGGACTGCATTGAGCCGCTGCCCTTTGTTAAAATAGACGAGCCTACCCTTGCTATGAACTTTATGGTTAATAACTCGCCCTTTGCGGGAAAGGACGGCAAGTTTGTAACCTCGCGCAATCTGCGCGACCGCCTATTCAGAGAGGTTATGACCAATGTCAGCCTGCGCGTTGAGGAGACAGACTCCGCCGATACTTTCAAGGTATCGGGCAGAGGCGAGCTGCATTTATCAATTCTTATTGAAACAATGCGCCGCCAGGGCTATGAGTTTCAGGTGTCGCCACCCGAGGTTATTTACAAAAAGGGCGATAACGGCGAGCTTTTAGAGCCTATTGAGCTGCTTATGATAGAGGTGCCCGAGGAATACGTCGGCTCGGTTATGGAGCGCCTCGGCACACGCAAGGCAGAAATTAAAAATATGGGCACGCGCGATGGCGGCGTATCACACCTTGAATTTTTAATACCTGCGCGCGGACTTTTGGGCTACCGTTCGCAGTTTTTGACCGATACCAACGGCAACGGAATTATGAACCACGTGTTTGATAGCTACCAGCCGTATAAGGGCGATATTGAGCAGCGCTCCACCGGCTCTATTATAGCCCACGAAACGGGCGAGGCTACGGGCTACGGGCTTTTCAACACCCAAAGCCGCGGCAGACTGTTTATAGGCGCGGGCACTCCCGTATATGAGGGTATGATAGTGGGCGAAAACCCGAAGAATGAGGATATAGTATGCAACGTCTGCAAGAAAAAGCAGATGACCAACACCCGTGCCGCCGGCTCTGACGACGCGCTGCGCTTAGTTCCGCCGACCCGCCTTTCTCTTGAGCAGTCGCTAGAATTTATAAAGAACGACGAGCTTGTGGAAATAACGCCGCATAACATTCGCCTGCGCAAGCGTATTCTTAATAAAGAAGAGCGTATGAAAGCGGAGTCGCGCAAAAAGCAATGAGATATATAATACTTGACCTTGAATGGGACAGCGCCTATTCGGTAAAGCACAAGCGTTTTATAAATCAGATTTTGCAGATAGGCGCGGTAAAACTTAACGAAAGTTTTGATATTACCGATACCTTTGAAGCGACGGTGAAATCAGCCATATCCAAAAAGGTTACGGGGCGCTTTGCGGAGCTTACGGGCATTACCACCGAAAAAATGCTTGCGGGAGTGCCGCTGGATACGGCAGTTGACCGCTTTAACGAATGGACGGACGAAAACGCCGTTACCATGACCTGGAGCGACTCGGACCTTTACTCTATAAAGGAAAATGAGGAAGCGCTGTTATCGGGCGGCAGAACCTTTAAAATAGGCAAATATCTCGATTTGCAGAAGTTTATTCAGGGCGAGCTGCGGCTGAACGGTTATACAGATAAAAACCAGATATCATTGGCTGCGGCGGCGGAAAGATTAGGTGTTGAAACAGATAGCTTTGATTTGCACACCGCGCGGGACGACAGCCTTGTGTGCTCGGCACTGCTTAAAAAGTGCTATAATGAGGAGCGCTTTTCGGCGCTTATACGCAACACCGCCGACCCCGAATTTTACAAGCGATTGAGGTTTAAGCCCTACCCCATATCGGATATTAACAGCGAGCTTATTGATAAATCGGTGCTTGAATTTCATTGCAGGGCGTGCGGGGCTGACTGCAAGAGGCTGTCGGCTTGGCGCTATCGCAACCGCTGGTTTACCGCAAAGTTTGAGTGCCCTAAGTGCAAAAAGCGTTTTTTGGGGCGCGTTGCGTTCAGAAAAACGTATGATGATGTTAAGGTGCGGCGGCGCGTTTGCGAAATCAAGCCGAAACAGGAGAAAAAAACCGATGAAATGCAGCCTGTGTCCGAGAAGGTGTAACGCCGAACGGACGGAAAACGAAAATTTAAACGGCTTTTGTAAAATGCCCTTGCAGCCTGTGGCGGCAAGGGCTGCTCTGCATTTTTGGGAAGAGCCGTGCATAAGCGGGGAAAAAGGCTCGGGAACGGTGTTTTTCACCGGCTGTAATTTAGATTGCGCCTTTTGCCAGAATTACGAGGTCTCGCACTTAAAAAAAGGCAAGCCCATAACCTATGAGCGGCTTGCCGATATTTTCAGAGAGCTTGAAGAAAGGGGCGCGCACAATATAAACCTTGTAAGCCCGAGCCATTATGTAGGTGCAATTATAAGGGCGCTTGATATTTACAAGCCGAAAATACCCGTGGTTTATAATTCGGGCGGCTATGATACGCCCGAAAATATAAGGGTGCTGAAGGACTATGCGGATATTTTTTTAATGGACTTAAAATATTTAAGCCCCGACCGCGCAAAAAAATATTCCGGGGCGGAAAACTACCCGGAATATGCGGTTTCGGCTGTAAAACAGGCTTATTTGCAGCAGTCCGAATGTGTTTTTAAAAACGGTATAATGCAAAAGGGCGTTATTGTAAGGCATTTGCTTTTGCCGCTCGGAACGCGGGAAGCAATAGCGGTTTTCGACTGGGTGCGGGAGAATACGCCAAATGCATATTTCAGCGTTATGAGCCAGTACACGCCCTGCGGCAGGGCAGAGCAGTACCCCGAAATTAACCGCCGCGTTACAAAAAGGGAGTACGAAAAGGTGCTTTCATACATTTGCAATACCGATTTTGAAAATGTTTATATTCAGGAAAAGACAAGCTCCGATAAAAAATTTATCCCGCCGTTTGATTTGGCGGGAGTGTAGCACGGTAGATGCAAATATCATTCCATTAAATGGGGGAAGTACAAACCGCCTATATCGGCGGTTTTTTTGTGCTTGTAAAGCGCGGCGCAATCGGTGGGTATAGGCTTTTCCGAAAGTGTAAGCCTTGCAAAGCCGCCTGTCGGCTCGGCATAAATCGGGCTGTTCTCATCAGCCGATATTTCAAAGCGCTTAAAGCCCAGCTTTTCATAAAATTTAAAAAGCGGAGCGTTAGCGGGCTTTAAAAACAAAAGCCTATCGGTTTCAAGCGAATTTATAAGTTGGGTCATATATCCTTTGCCGCGAAATTCCTTTTTTGTGGCGGCGGCAAAAATATAATAGGCGGGAATTATCCCGCCGCCGTTATAAATATTGCAGGGCAGGGCAAACAGCATTGAAACGGTTTTTCTGTTTATACACAATTCTTTGCAATAATCGGCGCAGGCAGAAAACAGCCTGTTTTCAAAATCCTCGTCAGTGCCGAAAGCCTCGCGGTATATCTCCCTACATTCGTTTATGCTCATTCCGTCACCTTTTTTACGGCGGAGTATTTTTTTACCATAACCGCCGGGTGATATGAAAGCTTGGCTTGCCGCAGCCCGTCAAGCCCCATATCGTCCTCGCGGTTTATATATTTATAATTCGCAAGCTCATTCGCGGCAAATTCGCGGTTTATTACCGTGTAGCCCTCGGCATATTCGGCAAGGGATTTTTCAATGTGAATATCAAAAACCTCCGCGTTTACGGCAGAGCCGAGCGTAAATGCGACCGCCTTTTCACCCACATATATAATACCGCCCTTGATTTTAAGCACGGCGGCGTTTTGCAGCATAATTTCAATGCCGTTTTTCTCGCAAAGCAGGTATTTATCCGCCCGCGTCTCGTTTTCGGTATACCACTCTTTGGCGCACCGCCTTATATCGTCGGCGTTTTCCGCCGTAAGCGGGCAATAGCGCCAGTCATACTGCTTTGAAAACGCGCTTATATGGTTGCGCTTGCCGTGATATTTTTTGCCCGAAAGCGCGGCTAAATCGGCGCGGTTATAAACATAATCAAATGCGTCACGTTCTTCGGTAAAGGCGTAGTGCTCACCGAAAAGCTCCTTAAATTCGGAAAGGCGCGCACCGTCCTGTACCCAAAATTCGGGATATTCCGCGCCCGAATACTCCCGTATCATATCAACGCCTGTTTTAAGGTCGTCGCCGAACGGCAGGCGGAAAACGTTTTTACCGTTTTTTTCTGATTTTACAAAAAGGTGACCGTCCTTTTCCGCCCACATATTGTTATAAATATTTTGCCATACAAGCAGGTTTACAAACGCGCCCTCGCACGAAAGCTCGCCGGGGTGGGCGGTGTACTTTAAAAGCCGCGGCGCGTCTGTAACTTCAAAGTTTTTAAATTCAATCATATATTACCTGTTACTCTCGGTTTGTGATGACGCGGAAGATGTAGATGAAGATGATGAGGAAGCAGTGCTTTCGGCTTTTGAGCTTTCGGCGGCTTTCTTTTCTTCTTCAGCCTTTTTAATTTCCGCAGGGGTTTTCAGCGCTGTTCCCGCGTGGGCGGTGCAAACACCGGGGGTATTGCTCTTTTTGTACCAGCCTACGTTTTTAGATGGGCAGGCGGATGTGGCAAGCAGCCCTGTGCTTGTGCAGTAATAGCGCTCTGTCGCGTAGCTGCTCACTTCAAATTCCTTAGGTTCAAGCCCGGTGTGAATTTTAGACATTACCGCGCTCCACATTACTCTTGCAATGCCCGCGTTGGATATTTTCTGCTGCTCATCATAGCCGCACCAGCAGGAGCCGATATAATAGGGGCTGCCACCTACAAACCATAAGTCGTTTGAGTTATTTGAAGTACCGGTTTTAGCATATATTTTCATATCCTTAATTGTATTTCTTGCGCCTGCGCCCGTACCCTGCGAGCCGTAAACTACGGTCTGCAAAAGCTTGTTCATAACCGTTGCGGTGTCCTCGCTTATTGCCATTGTGGGCGCGCTGTCATACTCAAATACAATTTCATCGTGCTGGTCGGTCACCTTGGTGAAAAGGGTGGGGGCGTGGTATTGCCCTAAGTTGCCGAAAATGGCGTAAGCCGCGGCGGATTCCATTGTGGTTATTCCGCCGTTTGTACCGCCCATGCCGAGCGGCGCTAGGTTTACATCCTCTTTTGTAAGGGTGGTAATACCGAGTGTCTTTGTAAGAAAATCAAACGAGACCTGAGTGCCGAGCTTGTTTACAAGGTATACGGGAATGGTATTTACCGAGCGTTCAAGCGCGTACTGCACGGTAATATTGCCCCAGTAAGAGCCGTACCAGTTTACGGGCGTCCAGCCGTTGTAATTTGTCTTGGTATCGTTTACAATGCTTGAATAGTTTACAATATCGTTTTCAATAGCCGGGGCATACGCCGCAATAGGTTTCATTGTAGAGCCCGGCTGGCGTAAAGCGCTTGTTGCGCGGTTAAACCCGCGCTGACCGGTTTTTTCGCCTATTCCGCCCACAAGCCCCTTAACATGACCGTTATAGTCCATAACCGTCATTGAGCCTTGCAGGGTAGCGCCGTTTTTCCCCTTTATGCCATAGGTTTTCTGGTCGGAAAATACGGTTTCCATTGTTTTTTGAATATTCGCGTCAACCGTGGCGTATATTTTATAGCCGCTTGAATAGAAGATCTGGTTGGCGTGGGTCTTTTCGTAGCCGAACTTATCCATAAGCGCCCGAACTACCTGGTCAATAAGCGCGTCAACAAAGTAGGAGTTATTGTCGGTTTCTTTAAGCGCGTCCTTAGAGGCTACGATTTTAACCTCCTCCGCCTTTGCTTTTTCGTATTCTTCCTTGGTTATATAGCCCTGGTCGTACATTTCGTACAAAACGGTTACGCGGCGCTTTTGGTTTGCTTCGGGGTAATCGTCGGGCGCGTAATATTTCGGGCTTTTGGTTATTGCGGCAAGGCAGGCGCACTCAGAGAGGGTTAAATCCTTAACGCTCTTTCCGAAATAATAGTTTGCCGCAACCTCAACGCCGTAGGTTCCGTGTCCCATGGCTATTGTGTTTAAATAGCACTCTATAATAGTTTCCTTAACATAGTGCGTTTCAAGGTATCTCGCACGCATAATTTCCCTTATTTTACGGCTCGGGCGCTGCGAGGTATCGCCCGTAAGGTTCTTGACCAGCTGCTGCGTAATGGTAGAACCGCCCTGATTAGAAGAGTAGAAGTGCAAAAACATATTTGCAAACGCCGCAAAGGTACGCTTCCAGTCAACGCCCTGATGCTCGAAAAAACGCTTGTCCTCAATTGCAACAAAGGCGTTTACCAGGTTTTGCGGTATGCCCTCGTAGCCCTCTTCATTCGCCTTTGCCGCTTTATCGTCGTATGATACCCATATGCGGTTGAACATACCGTGCAGGCGCTGGTATTCGGTGTAGTTGCCCTTGCCGTCATCAGTGTATATGGTTGTTGTGAAGTTGAGCTTTAAATCGTCAAGGTCCTCGTCCATTTTGCCGTCAACCATTGTAAAAGCATAAAGCAAAAAGGCGGATATAACTATACTTACGGTTATAACGCCCACAAGAAAAAGGGTAAGCACGGTTTTTAAAATGCGTTCCTTGTGTGATTTCTTCTTTTTTCTGCCTTTTTTGCCCTTTACCGGCTCTTTTTCAATATGAGAGGAAAAGCTGTTCAAATCAAAGCTTTCTTCGCCTGTTTCTTCAAGATTTCCCGAATTATCGTAGCTGAATAAATCCTTATCGTCCATTTGGTACCTCCGTCAGCTATATAAATACAGAAATATTATAGCACATTCATACCGTAAAATCAACTTTTATATATTCAGTGCTGCATTACGCAAGCACGAAAGGACCGTTTTTGCACAAAAACAGCCCTTTTATTGCGGCGTATATTATGTTATACTTAAATTTAGGAGGGAAAATGATGAAAATTTTAAATTTCGGGTCCTGCAATATTGATTATGTGTATCAGCTTGAGCACATCGTTACCGACGGCGAAACCGAGCAAAGCGTGCAAATGGATATTTTCCCCGGCGGAAAAGGGCTTAACCAGTCTGTCGCCGCAGCGCGTGCCGGGGCGCCGGTTTATCATGCCGCAGTTATAGGAACGGACGGAGGCTTTCTTGCCGAAATTCTTAAAAGCAACGGGGCTGACGTATCGCTTATAAAAACAGCCGATGTAAAAAACGGGCACGCCGTAATACAGGTAAATTCGCAGGGCGAAAACGCAATAATCGTTTACCCGGGCACTAACCACCTTATTGATAAGACGTATGTTGACGCGGTGCTGTCTCACTTTGAAAGCGGTGATTTAATTATGCTGCAAAACGAGATAAGCGAGATTAAATATATTATAAACAGGGCGCACAGCCGTGGTATGAGGGTTGTGCTTAATCCCTCACCGATAAGTGAAAATTTGGAAAATCTTAAGCTTTCCGAAATTTCATACCTTATTATGAACGAGCTTGAAGCAAAAAGACTGTTGGGTGGGGAAAGCGCAGAGCAATGCCTTGAGCTGGCAAAGGAGAAAATACCCGAAACGGCAGTTGTTATTACACTGGGAAAACGCGGCGCGGTTTACCAAAGCGGGGATAAAAAGGTGTATCAAAGCGCGTTTAAGGCACAGGTGGTTGATACAACCGCGGCGGGCGATACCTTTGCAGGATATTTTGCTGCGGGGCTTTGCCGAAACGAGCCTATTGAGAGCATATTGAAAACCGCGTCGGCTGCGTCTGCCATTGCGGTTTCAAGGCATGGGGCGGCGCCGTCAATTCCCACGCTTTCAGAGGTAAAAGAGGCTATGCCCGAAATGACCGAACGCCCCGGCAATGCCGAGGACGCCGAAAGGCTTAAAAAAATAGCGGATTATGTAAGCGGAAATTTAAAGGAAGCTACGCTCGGCGGTTTATCGGCAGAGCTCAATTATTCGTATTATGCCGCAGGCAATCTTGTAAGAAGGCTTACGGGAATGTCTTTTACGGAATATGCGCAGCAGCGAAAGCTTGAAGCCGCATTGCACATGCTTTTAAGCAGTTCTATGCCCATTTCCGAAATAGCGGCAGCCGTAGGATATGAAAACGACAGCTTTTTCAGGCGAAAATTTAAGGAAAAATATAATGTAACGCCGAAAAAATGCCGTATGAGAAAGGAATTTGAAAGCGAAAAGGACTAAAATAACGCATTTTCCGCGCACACTGGGTTACAGCTCAGCCGGTATTGTTGAAAAAACGGGCGCGGGTGTGCGCTCTGAGAAGCCCGGCGACAGGGTCGCACTTTCATGGAGCGTTCATTCGGCGTACTGCACTACCGCGATTCGGAAAAGCTGCCGTGGATATTCAAATATGACCGCGTGTTTGACCGAAAAATTGATAACAGCAAAATTTTAGTTGTAACAGGTCTTAAAGCCGGCGATTTTTCTTCGATATACGAGGGAATAAAAACAGAGCTTTCTAAAATAAAATAGGCGGTATAATAAAAAAGCAGATACACGAGTTTTTTCGTGCATCTGCTTTTTTGTATTTATAAAATATCAGTGTGTAAGGAAGAACATTGCAATAAACAGGGCGGTAATAACCCATGTGCCGATTTTAATTTCCTTTATTTCGCCGCAAAATGCCTTGATTACAACATATGAGAGCAGACCGAAGGCTATTCCGTAAGAAATATTATATGTAAACGGCATCATAGCAACGGTAAGAAATGCCGGAACAGAAACCGAAATATCCTTCCAGTCTATATCCTTAACGCCGCCCATCATAAGAACGCCCACATAGATAAGCGCGGCGCCGTAGGCATAGGGCGGTATAAGCTTTGCAATGGGCGCAAAGAAAAGGGCAACCGCAAAGGCGGCAGAGGTTACAAGCGAGGTTATGCCGGTTTTGCCGCCCGCAGCAACACCGGCTGAGGATTCAACAAAGGTGGTAACCGTAGATGTTCCAAGCACAGAGCCGGTGCAGGTGGCGAGTGCGTCCGCCATCATAGCCTTATTCATATTGGGAACCTCAAGCTCGCCCTTATCGTTTTTAACAAGTAAATCACCGCCGCGGCAGGCGCCGTACAGTGTTCCCAGCGTATCAAACATATCAACCATACAAAATGCCAAAGCCGTAGTTGTGAACAGAATAACAAGCCCGCCTACCGAGTGACCGTCGGCACTTAAATATGCCGAAAAATCAAAGCCCTCGGTAAATACCTTTCCGAACGATTCCGAAGCGAAGGCGGCAAACGGCTTTAGGGGATTAAAGGAAAGACTTTCGGCAAAGCCCTTATAAAAGCCCTTTACCGTAAACCCTAAAACATAATAAAGTCCCGTTCCGCCGATTATGCCCCAAAGAATAGAGCCTTTAACCCTTCTGTATGATAAAACCGCAATAAGCAAAAGTGAAAATACGGCTACAATAAGCGGCATAACCGCGCCCCAATTGGCATTGTTTAAAAGATTGAGCGACGCGAGCGTTACGCCGGTTGACTCACTGGGAATAACAAGCTTTGCGTCCTGTAAGCCCAAAAAGGCGATAAACAGACCTATACCTGCCGGAATAGCTGTTTTCACCGCGGGCGGAATAGCGTCGAAAATAATTTTTCTAAGCCCCGTAGCGGTAAGCAGCACAAACACAATTCCGTCAATAAGAACGAAAACAAGCGCGTTTGCATAGGAAAAACCGAGGGTCATACAAACCGTGTAGACAAAGAACGCATTAAGCCCCATTCCGGGAGCCTGCGCAAGCGGCAGGTTTGATAAAAGCCCTATAAGCACTGTTCCTATAATTGCGGAAAGCGCGGTTGTTACATACATAGCGTCAAACGAGACAGAGCCGAGGGCTGCAAACATTCCCGAGTTCACCACAAGAATGTACGCCATAGCAAGAAATGTGGTTAAACCGGCAATTATCTCGGTTTTTAGTGATGACCCCATTTCCGCATAATGGAATTTTTTGTTCCAGAATGAAGTGTTTTTGCCAACGTCGCTGGTTTTCATAAATGAATTTCCTCTTTCTTTTTTAATTATCCTTTTACCGCAAAATTAAAGACACACTTAATGGTGGGCTAAGTGTGTCGTAACGGTTGAAAAGCAATTCTCGGTCGGTTTGGCGCCCCACTTTAATACGCAAACCCCAAAGACAAAAATAATTCTATCACAGTAAGAATACCTTGTCAAGAAAAGAAATTTTTTCCCGGTTTACAAACATATGTTTTGCGGGTATAATTGTAATAATAAGTCTTAACAGGGGTTGGTGCATTTTGGAACGCAAATATATTGCAATAGATTTAAAAAGCTATTATGCCTCTGTTGAATGTGCCGCGCTGGGGCTTGACCCGCTTACAACAAACCTTGTTGTGGCAGACTCGGAAAGAACCGAAAAAACAATTTGTCTTGCAGTAACGCCCGCGCTCAAGGCTTACGGTATAGGCGGCAGAGCAAGGCTTTTTGAGGTTGCGCAGAAGGTAAACGAAATAAACGCCGCGAGACGTTATAAAGCGCCTGGCAGAAAATTCAGCGGTTTTTCAAGCGATAAAAACGAGCTGGATTCTCACCCCGAGCTTGAGCTGAAATTTATAACCGCAAAGCCGAGAATGGCGCTTTATAAGAAAATAAGCGTTGAAATTTACAATATATATCTTAAATATATTGCTCCCGAGGATATTTACCCTTACAGTGTGGACGAGGTTTTTATAGACGCAACCCATTATCTTGACACCTACAAAATGTCGGCGCGGGAGCTTGCAAGCACAATGATTTCCGACGTATTGAGAAAGACGGGCATAACCGCAACCGCGGGAATAGGCACAAATATGTATCTTTGCAAGGTTGCAATGGATATTATGGCAAAGCATATAGAGCCCGACAAAAACGGTGTGCGCATAGCGGAGCTTGACGAAATGAGCTACAGGCGTTTGCTTTGGCAGCATCGCCCGTTAACCGATTTTTGGCGGGTGGGACCCGGCTATGCCAAAAAATTAGAGGCAAACGCTGTTTACACCATGGGGGATATTGCGCGCTGCTCGCTTGAAAATGAAGAAATGCTGTATAGGCTTTTCGGGGTGAACGCCGAGCTGCTTATAGACCATGCGTGGGGCTGGGAGCCCTGCACAATAGCGGAGGTAAAGGCATATAAGCCGGAAAATAACAGCACAAGCTCCGGTCAGGTTTTGCAATCGCCCTACCCGTATGATAAAGCGCTTATAGTTATAAAGGAAATGGCGGAATTATCAACCCTTGATTTGGTTGAAAAGGGGCTTGTTACCAATCAAATAGTGCTTGATATTGCTTATGATGTTGAAAACCTGAAAAACGGGGAAAAATACGCGGGCGAAATTGTATCGGACAGATACGGCAGACGTGCGCCCAAACCTGCCCACGGAACGGTGAATATAGGAAAATATTCTTCCTCCACAAAAGAAATAACCGAAAAAACAGTGGAGCTTTTTGAAAGAATAGTAAATAAAAATCTTTCGGTACGAAAGCTGAGCCTTACCTGCAACCACTTAATAAGCGAAACCGAGGTGCGCGAGGCGGACGAGCAGTTGAGCCTGTTTGACGATTATGAGGAACTGGAAAAGAAACGTGTAAGGCAATTATCGGAGCTTGAAAAGGAAAAGAAAATGCAAAAGGCAATGCTGAAAATCAAAGGAAAATACGGTAAAAATGCCGTTATAAAAGGGCTTGATTTACAGGAGGGCGCCACAACGCTTGAAAGAAACAGCCAAATAGGAGGGCACAAGGCATAATTATGACGGAAAATTACGACGATATAATAAATTTGCCGCACCATATATCAAAAAAGCACCGACCTATGCCGCGGGAAACAAGGGCGGCACAGTTTGCCCCGTTTGCGGCGCTTACCGGCTATGAAAGCGATGTGAACGAGGCAGCGAGATATACAAGCGAAAAACGGGAGCTCGGCGAATACGAAGCCGAGCGCCTTAACCGCAGTATAAATAAAATACGCGAAAATATCCGTGATAACCCCGAGGCGGTAATTACCTATTTCAAGCCTGATGAAAAGAAGGCGGGCGGGGAATACCTTAATATAAAAGGCAGGGTAAAGAAAATCGACGATTACGATAGGGCGCTTATTTTAACCGACGGAACGGTGATTGCGTTTGAAGATATATTAGACATTAGATTTTAGATATTAGATTTTAGAAAAATACCCCTCAGTCGCGCGTTAGCTATGACGGAGGGGTTGTTTATTATAAAATCATTCTTCATCTGAATCGTCATCAAATGTAAAAGTATTCAATTCCTCAAAATTTAAAAATTCCGAGAGTGTCATATTAAAAGCAAGTGCTATTTTATGCAAGGTTTTAATGCGGGGATTTTTTGTAAGACCTCGCATTATATTATCTAATGTAGATTGTTTGACATCGCTGATGCTTGCGAGATAATTGATAGAAAAGTTGCGCTCTTTACAAAGCAAGCGTATGCGTTTAACAAATAATTCCGAATATTCCATAGTAAGCCCCCTAACAATTACCCATAAAAGGGTTAATATTATATTAAGGGATGTTGAGACCGGAATTACCCGAATACGGGTTGACATTTAAAATAAAATGCGTTATCATTATATTAACCATTTTCGGGTAAAATATTTGGAGTGTGAGATATATGATATGCACATTTTTTGGACACAGTCACTGTCCTGACAGTGTTAAGCCGATTTTAAAGGAAAAATTGATTGAGCTTATTGTGGAAAAGGGCGTAAATAAATTTTATGTAGGTAATCACGGTTATTTTGATTATATTGTCAGGACTACTCTTTCAGAGCTTAAAAAGGAATATCCGCAAATTGAATATTATGTTGTATTAGCGTATTTAGAAAACAGAAAAGACGATTATAGAGATTATTCCAATACCATTTTAACCGAGGGGATAGAAAATGTTCCTTATAGGTATGCAATTTGCTACCGCAACGAATGGATGATAAAACAGGCGGATTTTGTAATTGCGTATGTTCGCCATCCATCCGGTGGTGCGGCAAAATACCGTGATATTGCAGAGCACAGAAAAAAGGTGGTTATTGATTTATAAGCAAATAATAGGCGGAACTTTTAGCTTGCGGTAAATTGAAAAAGAGCCTCCCTCTGACGAGGGAGGTGCAGTCTGTCGATAAACCTAAAATTTTATTTTTGCGGCGTTCACGCCGCATCTTTCGTTTTTCCGCTGACATGCGCGGCGGAAAAACACATTATAAGCGAAAAACCGCTGAATAAGCGGTTTTTCAAGGGCACTGGGGTGGTATTGGCGGGGATAGAGTGCAGTCCGAAAATCTTTGATTTTCGAGCGAGCGGCATTCCCGTCCAAGAGCGTGTCGACTTTTTCGACACGCTCAGCCTCCCTCTGACGAGGGAGGTGGATTTTTGCGTAAGCAAAAAGACGGAAGGAGAGAAAGAGTATAGCTACATATAAACTATGCCTTTTCTCTCCCTCAGTCGGCCGTACGGCTGACAGCCGCTGACGGCGGCGGTCCCCTCTGTCAACTGCGTTGACGTCTCCCCACACCGTGGGGAGCAACCCTCGTCAGAGGGAGCCAAAAAATGCTTTTCCCACGGTGTGGGGAGCCTATTGGCGGCAAAGCCGCCGTCTAATATCTAACGTCTAACCTCTAATGTCTAAATTTGTGAACAAAATGTAAAAGTCAGGAAAAGTCAAATTATTTTTTTAAAAAAGTATTGACATTTCTATTTTTTAGAATATAATAATAATCGTTAGCACTCAAGGATGTAGAGTGCTAAATCAAAAAAGCAGTTTTTCAGAGGTGAAACATAATGGAGCTGTCACCGAGAAAACAGGCGGTTTTGGCTGCGGTTACAAAGGCTTACATCAAAACCGGCGAGCCGGTAGGATCAAAAGCGCTGACTGCTCTGCTGAAAAATGCTCCGTCGGCTGCGACACTCAGAAATGAGATGAGCGAGCTGTGCGATATGGGGCTTTTAGCTCAGCCGCACACCTCGGCGGGCAGAATACCCACAAGCAGCGGCTTTAAGCTGTATGTCAATTCGCTTATGACCCCCGAAAAGCTTTCGGACGGTATGAAAAGACGGATTGATTCATCGCTTATCGGTCTTCACTGTGCGCCGGAAAAAATTCCGGAGGCGGCGGGAAAGCTTTTATCCGACCTTACGGGTCTTCCCGCGGTTGTCTGCTTTAAAACGGATGGCAGCCCGAAGATACGAAGCGTGGAGCTTTTTCCTGTAAGTAAAGGTTCGGTAATGCTGCTTATAGTAACGGCGGACGGCAGAACAAGGCACACGGTGCTGCGGCTCGGAACCGATTACACAAGGGACTATGCGGAGAAATGCCGCGATATAATAGTCCGGCGTATAAACGGCAGAAGAACCGACGAGCTGACGCGCGGCTATATGCAAAGCGTGGCAGCCGAGGCAGGAACGGACACATTCGCGCTTATGCCGCTTTTTTCGGCGGTGCTTGAATCGGCGGCGGGAATTGAGTCCTCGGGTGCTTATCTTTTAGGCGAGCAGCGGCTTTACGGTATTTGCGAAAGTCAGGCGGCGGCGAAAAGAATACTTTCGCTGGTGGCTCTGCGCGAGCCGATGCTAACCCTTACGGAACGGTTTGACGGTAATGTGGGCACGGTGTTCGGCAGAGATTCGGGCTTTCGCGAGCTTGAAAACAACACTATAATCGCCGCGAAGTATTACGGCAGCGACAGATTCAAAGGCACGCTCAGCGTTATAGGTCCCAACAGAATGTCCTACGGGCAGATAATTCCGAGCGTTGAATATACCGCCTTGCGATTAACCGAAATTATGACCGAGGCGCAAAAGGATATGGAGGATTGATACCGGTGGCGGAGAAAACCGAAAATACCGCGGAGCAGGCAGAAAACGAGGTTGCGGCGGAAAAGGAAGCCGAAACCAAAGCTCCGAAAAAGGAAAAGAAATCAAAAAAGGACGCCGAGATTGAAAAGCTTAAAGAGGAGCTTGAAAAAAAGAACGATATTCTTTTAAGAACGGCGGCTGAATTTGATAATTACAAAAAGCGAACCGAAAGGGAGCGCGCAGGCGTTGCGGAATATGCAAGAGCGGGCATAATAAAAAAGCTGTTGCCTATTATCGATAATATCGAGCGCGCGGCGGGGGCTGACAAAGAAAGCCCCGAATATTTAAAGGGAATTGAGCTGATAGTAAAGCAGTTTGAAACCCTGGCTGGCAATTTAGAGCTAACCGAAACGGCAAAGGCGGGCGATACGTTCGACCCCACTCTCCACGAGGCGGTAATGCACATAGAGGACGAAAATTTGGGCGAGAACGTTATTGCGGAGGTTTTACAAAAAGGCTACAAGACCGGCGATACGGTAGTACGTCACGCTATGGTCAAGGTGGCAAATTAAAATAAATTATAATTCGGAGGAATTTATCATGGGAAAAATTATAGGTATTGACTTAGGTACAACAAACTCTTGCGTTGCGGTAATGGAGGGCGGCGAGCCTGTAGTTATCGCCAATGCCGAGGGCGGCAGAACAACCCCTTCGGTAGTTGCATTTTCTAAAACGGGCGAAAGAATGGTAGGTCAGGTTGCTAAGCGCCAGGCTATTACCAACCCGGACAGAACAATAAGCTCTATCAAGCGTGAAATGGGTACTGCCCACACGGTTGAAATTGACGGCAAAAAGTACACCCCGCAGGAAATTTCGGCAATTATTTTGCAGAAATTAAAGGCTGACGCAGAGGCTTACCTCGGTCAGACCGTATCAGAAGCAGTTATCACCGTTCCTGCATACTTCACCGACGCACAGCGCCAGGCAACAAAGGACGCAGGCAAAATTGCGGGACTTGAGGTTAAACGTATTATAAATGAGCCTACCGCTGCGGCGCTGGCTTACAGCATTGATAAGGAAGACGACCAGAAGGTTATGGTTTACGACCTCGGCGGCGGTACTTTCGATGTTTCCATAATCGAAATGGGCGACGGCGTTCAGGAAGTTTTAGCAACCGCAGGTAACAACAGGCTCGGCGGCGATGACTTTGATAAGCGAGTTATGGACTACATTGTAAACACCTTTAAGGCAGAGCAGGGCATTGACCTCTCGGGCGATAAGATGGCAATGCAGCGTATTAAAGAGGCTGCCGAAAAGGCTAAGATAGACCTTTCGGGTATGTCCTCAACCGATATTAACCTGCCGTTTATAACGGTGGACGATTCGGGCCCGAAGCACTTCGAAACCACCCTTACAAGGGCTAAATTCAACGAGCTTACCGCCGATTTGGTTGACGCTACCATGGGACCTGTTCGTCAGGCGCTCTCCGATTCGGGACTTGATAAGGGCGAGATAAACAAGGTGCTTATGGTCGGCGGTTCTTCAAGAATACCGGCTGTTCAAGAGGCTATTAAGAACTTTATGGGCAAAGAGCCGTTTAAGGGCATCAACCCCGATGAGTGCGTTGCAATAGGCGCGGCTTTGCAGGCGGGCGTTTTGGGCGGCGATGTTAAGGGCTTGCTGCTGTTGGATGTTACGCCGCTATCCCTCGGTATTGAAACAATGGGCGGCGTTTCAACAAAGGTTATAGACCGCAATACCACCATTCCGGCTAAAAAGAGCCAGATATTCTCAACCGCTGCCGACGGTCAGACCTCGGTTGAGGTACACGTTTTACAGGGCGAGCGCGAATTTGCCAAGGATAACAAGACCCTCGGTGTATTCCACCTTGACGGCATTGCTCCCGCTCCGCGCGGAATCCCGCAGATTGAGGTTACCTTTGATATAGACGCGAACGGCATAGTTCACGTATCGGCAAAAGACCTCGGAACCGGCAAGGAAAACAACATTACCATTACCTCAAACACCAATATGTCTAAGGATGATATT
>URPQ01000044.1 GCA_900549755.1 uncultured Oscillospiraceae bacterium | reverse complement strand
GACGACTCGGTATTTTACGAAGGGGACGCAATTTCTCAAATGAAATTAGCCGATATAGGCTGTGCCGGCAGGCGCGCCTGCGCGCTGTGCGGCAGTTATCCGGTTTGGCTTGCCGATGACGGCAAAATATACTCAGTAAACACATCTTCCGGAAAAATATCAATGATTTCAGCACCGGCAAATAACTTTTTGAGCCGGCTCAGTAATACAGAAAAGCAAAATGCCGCTGCTGTGGGTGAAAACGGGAAATTCCGATTACTTTTCGGCAGTAAAATGCTTACTGTAGATTACACAGCCGGTGAAAATCAGCATAAGTTTTATATATGGAACTTTGATAAAATCAAACCGATTGACATTTTGTTAAACGGTAATGAACGCAAATATGTATGCACAGGCAGCGACGGTAAGGTGTTGTATTATGCAGCCGAAAACGATGTTAATTCAGATACAAATATTAAAAGCTCTTACAGCTCCCAACCGGAAATTGAAAGCATTACATTTACGTCGTCATTCTCAACAAAATGCTTTGATTTTGGTGCTTTATCAGTCAAAAAGCATATAGAAAGCATTGCAATTTCTTCTGCGGCAAGGGGAATTTTGAAAATAAAACTCACCGGAGATACAACAGAGGAAATATCGGTTTGTTTAAGCGAAAATCAATATAATTGCAATTCGCTCAGCATTGTACGCCTGATACCGCATATAGGGGCAGTTAAAATGCTCGGGCTGGCTTTTTCTTCTGAAAACGGTATGAAAATAGGGGAAATATCATTTAATTACAGAGAGGCATAAATATGAAACGAATTTTTATCTGCTTAATTGCATTTTTACTGCTTGTCGGCTGCACTGTAAGTGCCCCGAAAAATCAAGCGGGCAGGGAAGAACCGACAAAGTATAAGGGTGTTTCAAGCGCAGGCATATGGATATCCTACAGTGAAGTAAATGCGATGCTTAAAAGCGAAAACGGGTTTAAGGCGGAATTTGACAAGGCAATACAGAATTGTAAGCAGCTCAATATCGGCAATATTTATCTACATATTCGCTCACATTGCGATTCGCTTTTTAAATCCGATTATTTTCCGCAAAACAAGCTGGCGCGGGGGCTTGATTACGACCCGTTTGAATATGCGGTAAACGCCTGCAAAAACAGCGGAATAAAAATTCACGCATGGATAAATCCATACAGAATTAACGCCGCGTCGGACGATATATCCGCGCTTGATAACGACAGTCCGGCGTACAAATGGCTGAACGACGATAACCCCGATAACGATATAAATGTGGTGCGCTGCGGCGGGATATACTTAAATCCCGCCGAAAGCGAGGTAAGGCAGCTTATAATCGACGGTATAAGAGAATTGCTTTCAAAATATATTATCGACGGCGTGCACTTCGACGATTATTTTTACCCGACCACCGACCCCGAATTTGATAAAACAAGCTATGCGAATTACTGCAAAACCGCCGAAAACCCGATTGCGCTTGACGATTGGCGGCGGGCAAATGTAAACACACTGCTTGCGGGCTGCCGTGCGGCAATTAAGTCGATAGGCGGCGAGAGAGTTGATTTTTCAATAAGCCCGGCGGCGTCAATAGATAAAAATTACACTGATTATTACGCAGATGTCAAATTATGGGTGAAAGACGGAATTATGGACACTATAATCCCGCAGCTGTATTTCGGTTTTGATTACCCAAACAAGGATTATTGCTTTGATAACCTGTTGAAAGAATGGGTGAGTGTCGGTATTACAAATGAAAATGTAAAGCTTGCTATAGGCTTAGCTCCATATAAGCTTGGCACCGATAACGAGCCCGATACCGCCGAATGGAAAAACGGTACCGATATTATAGCTCGTCAAATAAAATCGTGCACAAACAACGGTGCTGTTACAGGATATGTATTATTTTCGTATTCGTCAGTTTTTTCAAAAGCTGAACAGACGCAGGAGCAGCTTGAAAAAATTAAAGAAGTAATCGCAAAGTGAATTTTAACCGATATGTTATTTAAATAACTAAAAACAGCGGCATTGAAAAAGGTGCTGCTGTTTTTAATTATATCTGAATTATCGACCCTGAATTATAAAAAACGGGATAGGGCAAGCAGTTTGTGGCGACTTAAAATTACATATACAATTGCGTAAAATGAATAACGATTTAACGCAATTCGTGCATACCGCTTTTTGAAAATGGGCACAAAAAAATAGGTCTTCCGTTTTGGAAGACCTATTTTTTTTAGCTCGACTGGCGCAGCGGGCGGCGGGTAGTCAACCCGCGGCTCACGGTCTTTGCGGCTGCGCCTTTAACAACGTAACGCTGTCGCACCGTGGAATAGCTTACCACAGCGACACGGAAAAGTCAAGTATAAATTTAAGCAATACGCAGAAAAGGAGTGAAAAAAAATGCAGAGAGTATGCAGGAATTGCAAATTTTGCCTTGTAGACCCCGGTATGGAAGAGTGCGACCCCGACCCGTTTTACTGCGATTTGACAGTCGAAAAGACCGACCCCGAACACGAGTGTGAATTTTTTGAAGGCTTTGAGCCTAAAACCATTGAAAAGAGGTGAAACGCCGTGGAAAACAATAGAAAAATGACATTCTTGCGCGGGCTGGCGGGCATAGCGATATGCGAACACTGCGCCCGACAGCAGGCAGCGCGGCAGAAGTGCCGACCGAACAGTGCGCCGCCTTGCCCGTGGAAAAAAGAACGCAATTTCAGCGCCGCAAAGGGCTACGGCTGCCCTATGCTGCAAGAGAGCTTGCACCACTGGGACGAGCTTATTAAAAGCGGCGGCATAAGATGAGCGAAAACAAATTTAAAACAGCGCTGCAACAGGCTTTGGCGCGCCCGCTGCCCGAGGGCTTTATGACAGACGAAATAAGACCATACAAACCAAAAGGCAAAATAACGGGCTATGACCTAGTAGCGGTAAAGCTAATGCTGCGCGCAGCAGAGGAAAACAAAAGCTTTGAGCAGCTGCTGCGGGCTTTGGGGGAAAACCCCGAGACCCCCGACACCGTGACGATAATTGACGATATGCCGAAAGCTGACGGAAACCAACGGGAGTAACGCTAGAGCACCGCACCCGCCTAGAGGCGGGCGGGGGGTGGTGACCCCTGCGCCGCAGCGCAGAGAGAGGAAAGCGCAGCGCACACCGACGGGAAACGAAGAAACAGCGCCGCCCACGGCGCGGCGGAATAGGACGGCGGGGGGCGCGGAGCGCACCCACCCGAGCGGGAGACCCCGCAGGGGCGACCGCGAGAGCCCCCCGCCGAGGAGCGGGAGCGGCAGAAAAGGCTGGCGACGGGGGGAACCGCGTGGGGCGACCGAGGGCGCGGCACAGAGCGAGGGGAACGGCGCAGCGAGAGCAAGCCGCAGCGCCGAACGACCGCGCCCGACCGAGCCGAAGGGAGCGGAAAAGCGCGCGAGGGAGCGACAGGCAAGGGCGCGAGGGACGAGCGCTTGCGCAGCCCTTGCCGAGAGACGGACGAGGGCGCTAGTGGAGCGACTGGGCGGAGCGGGGGGTGGCGCCACGCCGCAGCCGCGGAGCGGGCGCGCAGCCAGAGGAGCGCCGCAGCGCGACGGTTGGCGATAAAGGAGCGAGGGAAAAAGCCCCGGGGGGGCTTTTTAGGGCGCGACAGAACGAGCGCCCGCCCGAACGACAGCGCGCACACCGAGGAAGTGCCCCGAGGCAGGCGCAGAGCCGTAGCCGTGGGGCACACCCGCCGACGATACCGCCCCCAGCGGGGACGGCTGGGCGGCGGGCAGAGTGCAGCCGCAGCGGTTCACGAAATGTCAAGGACGGCGCAGCCGCTTGTTCAATCCTTGACAGGGCGTGAGCCGTCCCCGATAATCAACCACGGCGGCAGCAGCGCCAGCGCTGGCGCTTGTCAGCCCGTTTTTCCTCTCGGCGCAGTGCGCCGTCACCCCGCGCCCGTGCGCGGGCTTTAGTAGAAACTTAGTTTCTACATATACTTGACTAGGTAACATAAAGCGGTAGTTTTGTGTTTACAGATGAAATCATTTCTTGAAAGCGCCCCGTATTCCGAGCTGCAAGACTGGTTACAGCAGCAGCTTGAAAAAGAATATAAGGAGCGCAGCGACAACGGCGAAATATCCGTTTCGCCGCCGACGACCACCCCACCGAGCGAGCCGAAACAGCACGCTACACACGACGTGTTCAATATTTACCGCTACGGCGATATTATCAAGGTGGTGTATCTCAAAACGTGCCCCGCCATAAAAACGGGCGAGAGGGGCAAAAAAACGAAGATTAAGGGCAAAGCGGAAAATGCGGAGCAGAGCGCAGAGCAGAGCGCGGAGCGCTTTGCTCAATCGCTTTCGCGCACCCGCGCCCGCATTTTTGAGCTTGCCGCGTGCAATGAGTTTACACATTTTTGCACGTTCACACAGGACAAAGAAAAGCGCGACCGTTTCAACCTTGCGGAGTTTCGGGAAGATTTTGCGCAGCTGGTGCGCAACCTGAACCGCAGCAGAGCGGCGGGGGACAAAATAAAATACCTGCTGATACCCGAAAAGCATAAAAAGGGCGGCTGGCATATGCACGGGTTTTTAAAGGGCTTGACCCCCGACGATTTGCGGCTTTTTACGCTGGACGAAAAGCTGCCGCAGCGCTTGCGCAAGCAGCTTAAAGAGGGCGTGAAAATATACGACTGGACGCGCTATCGCCGCAGTTTCGGCTATTTTACGTGTACCGAAATAGAGAACGGGACAGCGGCGGCAAAATACATAACGAAGTATGTGACAAAGGACGTAGCCGAAACGGCACGGAAAAGCGGCGCGCACCTTTTCTTTGCAAGTCAAGGTTTAAAGGGGCGGGAAAAACTGGAGTGGCGTAGCTTTGATAAATGCCCCGTGGATAACTGGGACTTTGAAAACGACTTTGTGAAAGTGAAAGAATACCAGCTTGACCGCGCCACGGGCGAGCTAAAAAGCAGATGAGTTTACATTTTTAGGAAAGTGAAAAGGGGGTGAGAAAATGCGTAGTGAATGGATACCGAGGGGCGATTTTAAACATATACTCGCGGCACTGACACCCGAAAACAGGCTTGCTTGCGAAGTGAGCCTTGCAACGGGTTTGCGCATAACCGACGTGCTGGCGCTGACACCCGAACGGGTGCGGAAACAGCGCTTTACGATACGCGAGCAGAAGACGGGCAAAACGCGCACGGTGAGACTGCCGAACGAGCTGACGGCGCGCTGCCTTGCTTGCGCGGGGCAGCACTATGTTTTTGAACACCGCACGGACGGGCGGCAGCACCGAACGCGGCAGGCGGTGTGGAAAGACCTAAAACGCGCAGCAGCGCTTTTTAGAGTAAAGGAAAACATAACGCCGCACAGCGCCCGCAAAGAATTTGCGGTTGAGGAATACCAGCGCAGCGGGCAGGATTTGCAGCGGATAAAGCGGCTGCTGAACCACAGCAGCGAGGCTGTAACAATGCTTTATGCAATGGCGAACATAACGCGCAAAAAGCGCGATTTTAAGGGGGTTTAAGAGTGTACCATAAACGGGACATTGAACGGCTTAACGAGGTTTTCGCACCGCTGATAAAGCACTATGCGCGGCGATACGGCGGCGAGGATATGGCGGCGCAGCTATGGCTGAAATTGTGGGAGCTTTGCAGCAGCGGGCGGGCAATTTCGCAACGGTATGTGGCGGTAGCTTTGCGAAACGAGTTTATACGCTATGCGCGCGAACTGCAACGGCAGCCGCAGCCGACCGACGAACAGCCCGCCGTGATAGCCGCAGATTTTACCGCCGAAATAGCAATAAAAGCAGCGCTGGCAGAGCTTAATGCACCCGAGCGCAGCGCGATAATTTACCACAGGATAAGCGGCTATACTTTCGACGAAATAGCGCGCCGCAAAGGCTGCACACGGCAAGCGATAAACAACGCCGAAAAACGCGGGCTTGACAAAATTGAGTTAAATCTGCATTTCGCGAAGTTCACAAAGGGGGCGGCGTTTCTATTGCGGTACGCGCGCCGAACAACTGCGAATTGCGTAAAATGAATATTTCACGCAATTGGGGGAAGAAGTATGCGAGGAAAATATTCGATTATCGGTGCGTTTACGGTTATCAGCCGTATTTGCGGGTATCGGTTTGTAAGTATGAGTTATTAAATGTTTTGTTATCCGATTTACTGTACGAATTGCTTATATAAATCTATCTGTCCGTGGATTGCGGGCCAGCGCGAGGAATTTTTCAGAGTTACAACTATGTACTCGTTATTTGTGGTATTGTTTTTGCCGAACGACGCAATACAAAAGCCGGATTCGTTTACAAAGCCTGTTTTTCCGCCCACGATAGTTGCGGTTTCAGGCTCAGTGCCGTACATATAATTAAACAGCGTGGCACTCATTGGAATGCCGTCGGGGTGTTTATTTGTGGGATTGCTGCGGTACTGGTATGTAGAAAGAATTTTACGGCAGAGCGGATTCTGAATTGCGGTTTCCAATATTACAGCCATATCGTAAGCCGATGTATAGTGGTTCTTATCAAACAGCCCAGTAACGTTTGTAAAATGGGTGTTTTTAAGACCTAATTCCTCAACCTTTTTATTCATCAGCTCGACAAACTGGGCTTCGCCGCCGGATATTTTGGTTGCAAGACCCACGGCGGCATCGGCGCCGGACGGCAAAATTGTGCCGTACAGCAGATCGATCATTTTAATGACCTCGCCGTTCAGAAAGCCCGCAACCGTAGCCTCGGCTACAAATAACGGGTCGGTAATATCGGTTGTCATGGTGAAAGTGTCGTCATAGCTTTTAATATTTTCCTGCGCGACCAAGAGCGTCATAACCTTTGTGGTTGACGCCGGATAAAAATGCTCATTGGCGTTGCGCGCCGCCACTACCTTATGCGTTTCGAGATTGACAATAATTGCCGCGCCCGCATCATTAGTAGTCGGAATTTCGGCGGTCCCTTCGCCAAATTCGTACGTTATAAGCGGTTCTTTGGGTTCTTCGGTCACGGCTGATGCGGCAGTATCGGATAAAGTGCTGTTTTGGGCAATTTTTGCCGATTTTATACGGCTTGTCCTGCGTGTGACAACCGAAACCGTCACGCCTATAATTGCTATAACGGCAATTACGGCTATAATAGCGCCGGGGCGGATTTTTATTACCCTGTAAAATGGGCTTTTATGCGCTTTTTTATGAGTCGGTTTATATGCGGAAGTGTGTTTTTCTTCGGAAATATTCTCATAAGAGGCGTTACCGGACAGCTTTTTTTCAAGTTCTTTCATATATTCGCCGTAATCGCTTTGAGCCATTTAATAACAACCTCTCCGAAAAATTTAATAAATTAAAAACCTCTGCCGGCACCGCCGCCGCCGAATGAGCCGCCGCCACCGGAAAATCCGCCGCCCGAGAAACTGCCGCCGCTATGACCGCCGAACGAACCGCCCGAAAAGCCACCGCCGCCGAAACCACCGAATCCGCCGGGTCCGCCAAACCAGAAAAATCTGCGGCGGCGACCGAATATAAGTAAATACAGCAAAACAACCGCAATAAGCGTGGCCCAAGAAACGGCTACCTTTGTGGAATAGCCGTCTTCTTCCGAATCGTCAATCGGCGTGTAGCCTTTCTCGGGTTCTTCGCCGTACTCAATATAAATCTCGTTTATTACGGCTTTGGTGATTTGCAGAATACCCTCGGAAAAATTATCGGCTTTTAAATATTCAAGCCCGTAGGTTTCGATTATTCGGTCTGCCTTAATATCGGGCAGCGCACCCTCAAGCCCGTAGCCCACGGCAATATAAATCTGCCTTTCTTCAAGGGCGAAAAGAATTACAACGCCGTTATTCTTTTTCTTATCCCCTACTCCCCACTGTCTGCCGAGCCCTAAGGCATACTCGGCAGGCTCTTCCCCGCCGAGATTTTTTACGGCTGCTACGACTGTCTGAGCGCCTGTTTTTTCATACAGCGCCGCCGCGCGGGAATAAATTTCATCCTCGGCGGATGAATCTATCACGTCGGCGTAATCGTTTATGAAAAAACGGTCGGTAGGCTCGGGGTATTTCTTTGCCGCCGCTGCGCCGGCGCTTGCAAGTACCAGCAAAACGGCGGCGACGGCAACACTTAAAATTCTTTTCATAAGCTTAATCAAAGCTTACCTGCGGAACGCTTTCGCTGCCTGCCTGCGCTTCAAAATATTCCACCTTTTCAAAGCCGAACATACCCGCGATAATGTTTTTCGGGAAGCGCCTTACGCTCGAATTATAGGACTTTGCGGCGTCGTTATAATCCTTGCGGGCAACGGCAATGCGGTTTTCGGTGCCCTCAAGTTCAACCTGCAGCGCTTTATAATTCTCGTTTGCTTTAAGCTCGGGGTAAGCCTCGGTTACGGCGTTTACCCAAACCGAAATTGCGCTGTCAAGCTGCTCGGCTGCCTTTGTCTGCTCGCCTGCGGTTTTAGCGCCCGCAACGGCGTTTCTCGCCTCGGTTACGGCAGTGTAGGTTTTCTGCTCGTAATCTGAGTAGCCTTTTACGGTATTTACAAAATTCGGAATAAGGTCGGCTCTGCGCTGGAGTTGAACGGAAATTACGGAATGTTTGTTTTCAACCTCTTCCTGCTGATTAACAAGCCCGTTGTAGCTGCCCGCAATCGTACCGATTATAATACCGATAACCGCAAAAACAGCTATAAGAATTGCAATACCTTTTTTCATAATAAATTCTCCTTTGAATTATTTTGAATATTCAACCTCTATTTTAATATCGGGTGCGGCAGTGCAGTTAAGCGCTTTTATGCTGCCCTCGCCGTTATCGACGATAATATCTACAAGCTTATTCTCAATTTCGCGGCGAATGGTATTTCTGAGTTCCCTCGCCCCGCGCTTGCCGTTGGCGCATTTCTCGGCAAGATAGGTGCAAACGCCGCTGTCAAATTTAAAATCGATAAGCCGCTCTGAAAGCGAGTCTTTAAGCTCTGTAAGCATAAGCTCTGCGATTTTAGCAAGCGATTCGGGCGTTAAGGGTGAAAATACCACTATTTCATCCACACGCGCTATAAACTCGGGGCGTAAAAAGCCTTCAAGGGCTTTGAGCGCCTTTTCTTTTGACGCGTCCGCCTGCGTTTTGCCGAAACCGAGCAGATTTTCGCTGCGGTCGCTGCCCGCGTTTGAGGTCATAACGATTATGGTGTTTTCAAAGTTCACGGTTCTGCCCTGCGCGTCGGTAATTCTGCCGTCGTCAAGAATTTGCAGCAGCACGTTCAGTACATCGGGGTGGGCTTTTTCGATTTCGTCAAACAGCACCACCGAATAGGGCTTTCTGCGCACCTTTTCGGTGAGCTGACCCGCCTCGTCATACCCAACGTATCCGGGCGGCGCGCCTATTATGCGTGAGACCGAGTGCTTCTCCATAAATTCCGACATATCAAGGCGGATAAGGGTTTCTGGCGTATCAAAAAGTTGCTCTGACAGCACCTTTACAAGCTCTGTTTTACCAACGCCCGTGGGTCCTACGAAAATAAAGGACGCGGGGCGGTGCAGATTGTTTGTGTGAATACGCGAGCGCTTAACGGCGGCGGCGACAAGGCGTGTTGCCTCCTCCTGCCCTATTATGCGCTTATTAAGCGCATTTTCGAGCCCAGCCAGCTTTTTAAGGTCGCTTTCCTGCACCTTTGAGGCAGGAATACCCGTCCATAGCTCAATAACCTTTGCAATATCCGCATCGGTCACGGTGCAATCGGACGCGGGTTCATAAAGTCCCGCCGCGATATTTTTGTATTTTTCTATTTCCACCCTTACCATTGCCTGTTTTTCATAGTCGGGGTGTTCAACGTCGCTTTCAAGCTCTTCCAATTGGTCGTTATATTCGGCAAGCTTTTTGTTTGCATTGTAAAGCTCGTCTACCGCCTTGTTTGCAAGGCTCGCGCAGGCGCACGCCTCATCCAAAAGGTCTATTGCCTTATCGGGCAGATACCTGTCGGTAACGTAGCGCTCGGATAAAAGCACGGCTTTTTTTATAATTTCATCGGGTATTTTAACTCCGTGAAAGCCCTCGTAATAGCCTTTAACGCCCATAAGCACCTTTTCGGTTTCGGCAACCGACGGTTCTTCGACCGTTACGGGCTGAAAGCGGCGCTCGAGCGCGGCATCCTTTTCAATATACTTGCGGTACTCCTTAAAGGTGGTAGCACCTATAACCTGAATTTCACCGCGGGAAAGCGCGGGCTTTAAAATATTGGCGGCGTTCATTGAACCCTCGGCAGAGTCGCCCGCGCCCACTAAATTATGAATTTCATCAATAAACAGGATAATATTTCCCGCTTCTTTAATTTCATCAACCAAGCCCTTAACGCGGCTTTCAAACTGACCCCTGAACTGCGTGCCGGCTACCAGCCCCGTTAAATCGAGCAGATAAATTTCCTTATCCAAAAGCCTTGCGGGGGCGCTGCCCTCGGCAATTTTAATTGCAAGCCCCTCGGCAATGGCGGTTTTGCCAACGCCCGGCTCGCCTATTAAGCAGGGGTTATTTTTGGTGCGGCGGGATAAAATCTGTATTGTGCGGTAAAGCTCTTTATCCCTGCCGATAATTCTGTCCAGCTTGCCCTCGCGCGCGCGTTCGGTAAGGTTGGTGCAGTATTGCTCGGTAAAGCGGCGGCGCTTTTTCTTAGGCTTTTTATCGGTTCCGTCCTTAACGTCGGACTTTTTATCCTCCGCCTTTTTATCGTCTCCGCCCGAAAAGCCGAAAATCTTATTTAAAAACGGTATGGCGGGGGCGGTGCCCAAATCAAACGTTTCATCGTTAAGGGCTTCATCGTCGATACCGTCGCCGTCAGGCGACATTATATCCATAAACTGCTCGCTCATGGCGGCAATGTCATCATCTGTTATATCCATTTTTTTCAGCATATCGTCAATAGGCTTTATGCCGAGCTCCTTTGCGCAAACAAGGCAAAGTCCGTCCGGTTCGGAATTGGTATCCGCCGCGTTGGCGACAAATACAACCGCCGGGCGCTTTTTACATCTTGAACAAAGCTTCATTTCAGGTCTCCGTTTCGTTATTTTGGCGTAATATGGCTTACGACAACAAATTTAAGGAAAAATGCGTGAAAAACCACGATTTTTCCATTGCCTCGGTTTTAAAAATCAAAAATCCTCCGTTTGTCAGCGGAACAATAAGCGAGATTACCAGGCAGAAAAGCATTGCAATTATTATTCCCTTTGGAATACCCACAATACCGCCGAGTATTCTGTTAAGTCTGCCCACAATACTGAAAGAGAACACGCCGTTTAAGAATTTTGCAAGGATTTTTACAAGGAAAATAAGTATTACCATTATAATTATGCCGTACAAAACCGCAAGCAGCTTTGCAACAATCGGCTTTACAACGCCCTGCGAGGCGGCTTTTGCCGCGCTTTCGGCGCCGCTGCCAATATTATCGTTAATGCTCTTGTTTATGCTTTCCTTTGAAAAGCCCGCGCTTTCGGAATATTTTCTTATAAATTCGGGCAGAGCGTTCCAGGTATCGTCGGTAATCTGGGTAACGCTGTAGCCGGTCGCCTTGCTTACCGAGGAAACAATAGGCGGCTCTATTATTTTATCATATGTAAGGCTTGCCAATGGTGTACTTATTGTAAACGTTATGAAAATTGCGGCTATAAATCCCACCAATTCAATAGCCACGCGCACAAAACCGCGCCTTGCCGAAATTAAAGCCACTGCCGCTATAATTGCCAAAACAATAAGGTCAAGTAAAAAGTTCATACTGTTCTCTCCTTTTTATTTTTGTTCAAGCTGAATTTTATCAATGCGGTTATCGGTAATTACCGCCGCCAAGGTTCTGCCGAGCGGCGCTATATTTACGCCGCCGAATCCGCACTCGGCTTTGCGCAAGAGCTTACCGTCGCTGCCGTAAAGAAATACCTCGGTATCGCTAATACAATAAATATGCCCGCCGGATACCGCAATATCACTTACCGTCCCTTTAAATTCAAATTCCTTTTTCTGCTGACCCTTTGTGCCGAAAAGCACTATCCGGTTATCGGCGCGGTCGCTTTCGCGGTTGAAAACGGCAACCGTGCCGCCCGCACCCGGGCGCAGACAGGATAACGTGTAGTCATTTTTATATTCACTGCTGCCCTTGCCCGACCAATCGGTAAAAAACAGCTTGTTTTCGGTTGCGGCAATAAAGCCCGCGCGATGATAACTTTCAAGGGTCATTATTGGTCCGCCCTCAATATTCACGGTGTTTATTGGGTTTGCCGAATTGAAATTAAGAATACAAATTTTTGAATTAAACTTACCGTTTGCCGCATTAAACGCCGTTATTGCAATTTTTTTGCCGTTCGGCGCTATTGCTACGTTGTTCACCGTATCGGATGAAGAATACCATGTGTATATCTTTTTGCCGCCCCTTGAGTAAACGGTTACTACCGAGGCATAGGATTCCGAGCGGGTTATTACGGCGTATACGCCCGAATCGGATATTGCGGCGTTAATAATTTCCGTATCCGTTTTAAGGCTCTGTTTTTGCTCCTTTAAATTATATATATACGCTTCGTTTCCCCCTTGGTTGAATACCATGGCTCTGGTAGCCGAGGTTTTTAATACGGGGCTTTCAAAGCCGTGGGAGTGCGAATATATCTCCTTACCGCCGTTTGTAAAGGCGTTAAGCCGCGTATCGGTTAAAACATAGTAGTACATCCCGCGGGATACAGTGTTCAGCGTATCGCTGCTTTCAAGGTTTATGGGGTATGAGCCGTTGCCTATGAGCGAAACAAGATTTTCAAGGTTTTCCGTAATTCCTACGGGCAAAATAATGTGTATAACCGTTAAAATAAGGGCTATAATTACCGCCGCGGAAACAAAAATTTTGGTTTTGCGCCGTCTTTCCAGCTTTTTGCCGTTTACAACGCGCAGCGGTATTTCGTTATTTTCTTCTTTTGCCGCTTTTTCGGTTTTTTTGCCGCGCCCTTCGGTCGGGGACATTTTAATGTCTTCCGCCGCTTCTATCGGCTTTTTTTTGCGGCGCGGCGCCGGCTTAAAGCGGTTCACCCGCTTTTTTCTGTATTCAGGCATTTTCATCCCCCGGATATATAATTTTTTCAAGAAACAAGCCCTGCGGCGGCGCGGTATCTCCCGCAAGCTCGCGCTTTTTTTCTTCAAAAATGCGGCTGTCTTGCGGTAATAAACACCGCCCGTCTGATATTGCTACGGCTGTTCCGACGATTATCCGCACCATATTGTAAAGAAAGCCGTTCGCGGTGATTTTAAGTATTATCATATCGCCCTGCCGCTCCGCTTTGCAAAAGCTGACGCACCTCACGGTATCCTCTACTGACCTGCCCGATGAAGAAAAGGCATAAAAATCATGCTCGCCTGTAATCTGCCCGCAAAAGCGGTTTATCTTCTCCAAATCGAGCGGCCTTTCAATCCGCCACGAGTAGCGCGATAAAAACGGGTCTCTTTTTTGGCTGTTTAAAATGTAATAAGCGTAGGTCTTGCCACAGGCATTATACCGCGCGTGAAAGTCATTTGCAACTTTTTTTACATTTTTCACCGCAATATCGGGCGGCAAAAGGGAATCAAGTCCCCGCAAAAAGGCGTTTTCGGGAAATTTTTCTTCGCAGTCAAAGTGGCAGCAAAACTCCCGCGCGTGAACGCCCGCGTCGGTGCGGCTGCACCCTGTAACGGCGGGGCGTGTGCCGAGCAGCTTTTCAAGCGCGTTTTGCAGCGTTTCCTGCACGGTTATGCCGTTAGGCTGCACCTGCCAGCCGTGAAACGCCGTACCGTCATATGCGATTGTAAGCAACATTCGTTTCACAGCCGTCTTACCTTTCTATAAAAGTATGTTAAGGGCTATTACCCCGCCGCACATAGCGGCGGACGCAAGCGATACCCAAAGGTCGCAGGATTTAAGGTGCATTTGCTTCATGCGGGTTCTGCCCTCGCCGCCGCTGTAGCAGCGGCACTCCATAGCCTCGGCAAGCTCGTAAGCCCTGCGCACCGCCGAAATTAAAAGCGGTATTAAAATAGGTATTAGGGCTTTTACTCTGTCTTTCAGCTTTCCGTTTTCAAGGTCGGCTCCCCTCGCCTTTTGCGCGTTCATTATCTTTTCCGCCTCTTCTATAAGCGTGGGTATAAACCTTAAAGCAATGGTCATCATCATGGCAAGGGTATGCACCGCGTTTTTAAGCCCTATAAATTTAAGGGGCGAAAGCAGGCTTTCTATAGCGTCGGTCAAATCGTTAGGCGTTGTGGTGTAAGTCAGCGCCCCGCTTATGAATATAAGCATTATAATTCTCGCCGCCATAAAGAGCGCGCGGTAAACGCCACCCGTAGTAATCGTCAGTTTCCAAAGGCGCACAAGCGTTTCGCCCTCGCCGTAAAAAACGTTTATAATCGCCGTGAAAATAAGCACGGGCAAAATAGCCTTTATGTTTTTAAGGTAAAGCCGCAGCGGCACGCGGGAAATAAGCATAACCGCAAGTACAGATACCCCCGCAAAGGCAAGCGCAAAGGCGTTTTTTGCCAGAAAAACAAATACTATAAACAGTATCATAAGCAATATTTTAACGCGCGGGTCGGTTTTGTGAATAACCGAGCGCCCCTCATAATACTGACCGAAAGTAATATCCTTAAGCATTGCGCGCCCTCGCTTTCATATCAGCTAACACCTTTACGGCGCGTTCCACCGTGAAAACATCGTCCGGCACGCAGAGCCCCGCGGCTTTAAGCTCATAAAAAACGCGGGTGACAATAGGAACGTTTAAGCCTATTTCGCGCAGCTTATCGCCGTTTTTAAAGACGTTTTCCGTAGTATCAAACATAAACAGGCTGCCCTTGTTCATAACCAGCAGCTTATCCGCCAGTACCGCCATATCCTCCATGCTGTGGGATATTACAATAACGGTGGCAGAGGCAGCGGCGCGGTAATCGAATATTATTTTCATAACGTCCTCGCGGCCTTTGGGGTCAAGCCCGGCAGTCGGCTCATCGAACACGATTATTTCGGGGCGCATTGCCATAACGCCCGCAATAGCCACGCGCCGCTTTTCCCCGCCCGATAAATCAAAGGGGGATTTTTGAAGATACTCATCGCGAATACCCACAAGTCGGCAGGTATCAAGCACCCTTTTTTCAAGCTCCTCGCCCGAAAGCCCCATATTTGCGGGGCCGAAAGAAACGTCTTTAAACACGGTTTCTTCAAAAAGCTGATATTCGGGGTACTGGAACACAAGCCCCACCTTAGAGCGTATTTTGCGTATTTCTTTCGGGTTTTCCCATATGTTTTTATCATCAACCAGTATCTCGCCCGAAGTGGGTTTAAGCAGCCCGTTAAGGTGCTGCACAAGGGTTGATTTGCCCGACCCCGTATGACCGATAATACCTAATATTTCGCCCTTTTCGGCGGTAAACGAAACGTTTTTAACCGCGTCGTTTACAAACGGTGTATTTCCGTCATAGGTGTGGGTAAGATTTTTTACCTCTAAAACTGACAAACTACTTTTCCTCCGAATGAAGCGCCGATATTATCTGCTCGGCTGCTTCTTTTATAGAAAGCGCGTGGGTATCAACCGCAAAGCCGTTTTTCTTTAAATTATACAAAAGCTCGGCGGTCTGCGGTACGTCAAGCCCCACTTTTTTCAGGCGCTCGACATCCGAAAAAATAACCTTGGGTTTATCGTCGGCTATAATTTCGCCGTCGTTCATCACTATAACTCGGTCGGCGTTTTCCGCCTCCTCCATATAGTGGGTTATAAGCACCACGGTTATCCCCTTGTCTTGGTTCAAACGGTGGAGAGTTGATATTATCTCCGCCCTGCCCTTTGGGTCTAACATTGCGGTAGGCTCGTCCAGCACCAAGCACTCGGGCTGCATTGCTATTATTCCCGCTATGGCTATGCGCTGCTTTTGCCCGCCCGATAAATGGTGCGGGGTGGATTTTCTGAACTCCCACATATCAACGGCTTTTAGCGCGTCCTCTACCCTTTTTTCAATTTCCTTAGGCGGTATGCCGAGGTTTTCGGGGCCGAAAGCCACGTCTTCTTCCACAATTGAGGCGATTATCTGATTATCGGGGTTTTGAAAAACCATACCCACCTTGCGTTTTACCTCAATTTCGGTTTTCTCATCCTTTGTGTTAATGCCATCGGCAAACACGTCGCCCGAGGTGGGCTTATTTAAGCCGTTGAGCATTTTCGCAAGGGTGGATTTTCCCGAGCCGTTGTGACCCAAAATTACCGTAAAGCTGCCGCGCTCAATATTGAGCGATAAATTTTTTACCGCGGCAAAGGTCTTTTCCTCGTCGGTATATTCATAGGTCACGTTTTTAACTTCGATTATATTATCCATTTTCTCTTATCCAAACAGTAGTATTGCCCGCGGGCAGGCTGATTTTTTTATCGGTTACGTAAAGCCCTATTTCATCGGTTGCAACCGCGCCCGGGCGGTTTTTTATTACATAGCGGCTTACCATGTAATTGAGTATTGAGGGCGAAAGCCCGCCCGTGTAGGAATTAAGGAAGAAGAACTCCGCGTTATCTGAGAGCAACTTGCCCGTTTCGGTTAAAAGCTCGGTTAATTGCTGCTCCAGTTTCCAAACCTCGCCGTCGGGTCCTCTGCCGTAAGAGGGCGGGTCCATTATTACCGCATCGTACTTATTGCCGCGGCGCACCTCGCGCTTTACAAATTTAAGGCAATCGTCCACAAGCCAACGGACTGGTCTTTCCGAAAGTCCGCTTGCCGCCGCGTTTTCCTTTGCCCACTGCACCATACCCTTTGAGGC
>URPQ01000043.1 GCA_900549755.1 uncultured Oscillospiraceae bacterium | reverse complement strand
CCGTAGCGGAATTTTTGTAAGCGTAGCCGAGGCTGATAAGCGTTGAAAGCAGCCTGAAAACGGTAGTTTTATTAAGTCCCGATAATGCCGCCAGCTCAGTTACACCGCTTTCCCCTTTTTCACATAACAGCTCTATTATGCCGAATGTGCGTTCAACCGATTGAACCGTTGTTTGCTCAGACATATTTAATACCGCCTTTTTTAAGTGTAACACAATATTATCATATAACGCGGCTTTTTGCAATTATTGCTTGACATATTTCTGCCTGATGATAAAATATAATTGTAGATTTTGAAACGTTGTTTCACATTGTGAAACAAGGAGGTAAATATGGAAAATTTAATTAAAGAAATATCCGCCGCGGGCGTAGTGCCTGTGGTAAAGCTTGATAACGCCGCAAGCGCCGTAAAACTGGCGAAGGCGTTAAGAAAAGGCGGGCTGAACTGCGCCGAGATAACGTTCCGTACCGACGCGGCAGAGGAGACTATAAAGCAGATAGCCGAAAAATACCCCGATATGCTTATTGCTGCGGGCACCGTGCTTACCGCAGAGCAGGCGGATAAGGCTATGGCAGCGGGCGCGAAATTTATAGTAAGCCCCGGGCTTAACCCCGATGTGGTACGTCATTGTAAGAATAAGGGCTACCCGATTATACCTGGCGTCTGCACACCGGGCGAGGTTGAAAAGGCGCTGTCATTAGGGCTTAAATACCTTAAATTTTTCCCTGCCGAGGCGGCGGGCGGCGTTAAAATGATAAAGGCTATGGCGGCGCCCTACACAATGGTTAGCTTTATGCCTACGGGCGGCATAAATACCGCTAACCTTGCAGATTATTTAAGCTGTAAGGCGGTGTTTGCGTGCGGCGGCAGCTGGATGGTGCCTTCAGATAAAATAAACAGCGGAAATTTTGCCGAAATAGAAAAAATGACCGCCGACGCGGTCACGCTTTTGAAGGAGATAAGAAAATGAGGGTTATTACTTTCGGAGAAATAATGCTGCGGCTCTCCCCCACCGGAAATTACCGTTTTTTACAGGCTGAAAGCTTCGGTGCCACCTTCGGCGGCGGCGAGGCTAACGTTGCGGTCTCGCTTGCGGAGTTTGGGGCTGACGCCGCTTTCGTTTCAAAAATTCCCGAGCATGAAATAGGTCAGGCCGCGGTAAACTCGCTGCGCAGATTTGGGGTTGATACCTCGCTTATTATGCGCGGCGGTGAAAGGCTGGGAATATATTTTCTTGAAAAAGGCGCTTCTCAGCGCCCGTCTAAGGTAATATATGACCGCGCACATTCCGCTTTTGCTAAGGCTGCGGCGGCTGATTTTGACTGGGAGCGGATTTTTAAAAACGCCGGTTGGTTTCACTTTACCGGAATTACCCCCGCCCTTAACGATAATTTAGCCGAAATGTGCCTGGCAGCTGTAAAAGCCGCCAAAAAGCTGGGCGTTAAAATAAGCTGCGATACCAACTACCGCTCAAAGCTCTGGGGACTTGAAAAAGCATCGGCAGTTATGACAGAGCTTATGCAATACGTGGACGTTTGCATAACCAACCCCGGGGACGCAAAGGATTTATTCGGAATAATATCCGATGATAAGGGCTTTGATTTGAAAAATCCCGATAATGCAGGCGCCGCCTCGGTTGCCAAAAAGCTTAAAAGCACCTTCGGCTTTGAAAAGGTTGCGCTGACGCTGAGAACTAATTTAAGCGCAAGCGATAACGATTGGGCGGCAATGCTTTATGACGGCGAAAGCTGCTGCACAAGCAAAAAATACCGTATGCACATAGTAGACCGTGTTGGCGGTGGCGATAGCTTTTCCGCCGGGCTTATTTATGCGCTGCTTAATAATTACTCTGCAAAATCGGCAGTGGAATTTGCGGCTGCGGCAAGCTGCTTAAAGCACACGGTTGAGGGTGATTTTAATTGTGTAAGCGAGGCAGAGGTTGAAAGCCTTGCCGGCGGCGACGGCAGCGGCAGGGTTCAAAGATAGACCGTGCAAGGTCTCTACCTTAAAAAGATTTCACCTGTACTTTTCCGCCTGCAAGCGGAACATTTCGGCGTATTTGCCGTTTTGCCGTATCAGTTTTTCGTGAGTGCCGCTTTCAATAATTTCACCGTTTGCCAGCATATAAATTTTATCGGCAAAGCGGGTTGTGGAAAGCCTGTGAGAAATAATTATAACCGTTTTATCGCTTGAAAGCTCGGTCACGGTTTTATTAAGGGTATATTCCGCAATCGGGTCAAGCGCGCCCGAGGGTTCGTCTAATATTATTATATCGGAATCGGCGTAAAGCACCCGAGCAAGCGCTATTTTCTGCTTTTCGCCGCCCGAGGGGTTAAAGCCGCTCTCATCAAATTCCTTTGTAAGCTGCGTTTCATAGCCGCTCGGCAGAGTTTTAAACTTATCCCAAAACGCAGATCTTTTAAGCGCCTCGTCCGCCCTATTTATATCAAGCGGTTTATTATCGGCTGATATGTTGTGCGCAAGGTCGGTTGCTATAAGCTCATAATCCTGAAACAAAACGCCGAAGCAACCCCTGTAATCAGAAATGCGGTAGCTTTTTATATTCTCCCCGCCGTAGCTTATTTCGCCGACGGTCGGGTCGTAAAGCCTTAAAATCAGCTTTATAAGCGTAGATTTACCCGCGCCGTTAAAGCCCACAAGCGCAACCTTTTCGCCCTTTTTAAAGGAGCAGCTAACACCCCTTAGAGTCGGCTCACTGTTCCCGGGATATGTAAATTCCACATCGTGAAAAACTATATCGCCGCCCGCGGGTAAGGCTTTGCGCCCGCTTTCCTCCATAGTGTTTTCGGTTTCCGAAAAGCGGCGCAGCTTTTCAATATAAAGGCTGTGGTTTTGAAATTCCGATAAATTTGAAACGGCGGTCAAAACCTTTCCGTTAAGGGTCTGGGTTGAATTATAAACGCCGAGCAGCGAGCCTAAGCCGAACTTGCCGAGCACCAAAGCCTTAAAAAACAGGTAGGAAAGATATACGCCGCTTATTATAAGACCGGCTGCGGAGTTTGTTGCGACATTCAGCGCGATTATGGGTTTTTGGCGCTTTTTAACTATTGCGCGCATTTCTTCGGTAGAATCGGATAAATCCTTTTCCAATTTCGGGCTTATATTGCCGGTTTTTAGATCCTTTACATAATCGGCAAGGTAAAAAATTCTGCTCACATAGTCGCTGCGCCTTTGCACGGGCACAATTTCCTCTTGCATTTTCATTGCGCGCTTATTTATCGCACGCCCGGAAAAATATGTAAACGGAATTAAAAAGACTAAAATTAAAAGCGAGGACGCGTCAACCGAAACGATATACGCACCCGCAATAATGCTTACCGTAATTCGGCTTAAAAGCGTATTAAACGCCCCGACCGCTCCCGTTATGTGGTCGGGCGCTTTTTGCATTGCCCAAACAAAGTCATTGTAAAATCCTGAGTCGTCATACCTTGCAAGCTCTAAAGAAGCCGCTTTTTCATAAAGCCGCATACGCATTTTCATTTGTATTTTTTCCCTTTCGCCGGGCGCTATGTAAGCGTCGAAAAAGGTGTTAAGCATTAGCTTTATAAACACGGCTATTGCCACCGGAATTAAAAAATACAGCACATCGGTAAGCGTTTTCTTCTGCTCAACGCAGTTTATAATATACGCCGTTAAAAACGTGTGCTCAAAAAGCGTTACAACATCGCCGAGCACGGTCTGCATAAGCGTAAACACGGTGTAGCCGGGTGCAATTTCAAACTGCCACTTAAGCGCGAAAAGCGTATTTGACAGGGTGCTGTGTTTTTTGGGAGTTTTCTTATTCATACGCCGCCTCCGTCAAATAATTTCGCGCCTGCTTTTTAAACATTTCGGCGTATACCCCGCCGTTTTCAAGCAGCTTTTTATGGGTGCCCTGCTCTGCCAATTTGCCCTTATCAAAAACAAATATTTTCTCGCACACCGCAGCCGATGAAAGGCGGTGCGATACTATTACGGATAAAACATCTTTATTTTTGCAAAGCCCCGCCATAGTTTCAAACATTTTGTATTCGGCAATCGGGTCAAGCGCGCTTGAGGGCTCGTCAAGCAGTATTACGTCGCTGTTTTTCGCCACTGCGCGGGCAATGGCTATCTTCTGCCGCTGCCCACCCGAGAGCTCTGCGCCGTTTTCGTCAAATTCTCTTGTAAGCACGGTGTCTATACCGTTTTTAAGCTTTAAAATATCCTCGTAAACATCGCTCTTTTTAAGCGCTGTTATCACGCGGTCGCGGTCTTTGGCTGTCTTCACCTCGTCTAAAAGCACGTTTTCCGCCACGGTTGCCGAGAACATGGCAAAATCCTGAAAGGCAACGCCCATATGCTTTCGGTACTCATTAACGTCGTATTTTTTAATATTAACGCCGTTTAAAAGTATTTCGCCCTTTTCGGGGTCGTAAAACCGCATAAGCAGCTTTAAAAAGGTGCTTTTGCCGCTGCCGTTAATACCAACAAGCGCATTTCTCTCACCCCGCTTTAAAACAAGGCTTATATTTTCAAGCGCGTAATTTTCCGCTCCGTCATACTTGAAATATACGCTTTTAAATTCTATGCTGTCTATGCGTTCAGGGATACTCAGCCCGCCCGCGGTCTCATCTATTTTAGGCTTGTACGCGAAAAACTGCTTTAAATTTTCTATAAACTCCGCGTCGGTAAACAGCCCCGAAACAGACCGTTCAAAATTGTTAAGCATCCAAGAAACGCTTACTATCGCGTTTAAAAGCACAATTAAATCGGAAACGCCTAATTTCCCGCTTATGCCGAGTATTGCGGCGCAAAGCCACATTCCCTCGTAACCGAGCAGAAACATTAAAATGCTTTTTGCCCCCGAATAAAGCGATTTTTTAAGCGCGTATTTCCGTGCCACCTCAACCGTTCTTTTGGCGGCAAGCCCATATGCTTCTTTAAGCACGCCGAAAAATCCGGTGGTTCTGATTTCGGCAGCGTATTTGCGGAAATATAGCACACGGTTTACATAATCCTTTTGCCGCCGCGCGGGGGTTGAATCCCTGTCTATCTCAAAGGTCACATGCCCCAGCTTTTTGCCGAAAAACAGGTTGCCTATAAGCGGCAGAGCTATAAATATAAGCGCAAGCGGAGTTATTTTTGCCATTGTAACAATAACGGTTGCAGAGGATATGAGCGCGGAAACGGCAGCGGAGCAATTATTAAGCACCGACATTGCGCGCGCGGCAGCCTCGGAAGCCGCCTTGGTGTAAATATTGTAAAACTCGGGCGTTTCATAGCAGGAAATATCGGCGGTTTGCGCCTTTTTAAAAAGCTTTAAATTAAGGCGATAGCCTATTTTAATATATTCCCTATACATATAGCTTTCGTAAAACCAAGCGTTGTATATGCTTATAAGAACATCTATAACAGCCGCCGCCCAAATAAAAATGAGAATATCGGAAAACTTGCGCGCACCCGCCGCGCCGAAAAGATACTGCAAGAAAAATACCGAATAAAATACCCACTGCGCAAAACCGAGCAGTGTTGTAAAAAAATTGAGTATGACCGCCGCCGGAGAAATTTGCCAAACAAGCTTTAAAAAATACAGATTGTTTTTTATTGCCGAAACCTTTTTCTTTCCGTTCTTTTTCATATGCTCCCCCTGTAATATTGCTTTAATTTGATTTTACCATATAAAGGAATCAGCCGCAATAATTAAATTTCATATGATTTTAAAAATTTGCATATAAGATACCGCCGAATAATTGACAAAAGATAGAGGGTATGGTATAATTTTTCCATACCATATATAGTTGCAAAAGGAGAAGCCTATGCCCGATATTAAAGACTCTTATATTTCCCCGTTCTCAACCCGCTATGCGTCGGACGAGATGCAGCACGTTTTCTCTGAAAACTTTAAATTCCGCACCTGGCGCCGACTGTGGATAGCCCTTGCCAAAGCCGAAAAAGAGCTGGGGCTGAACATTACCGATGAACAGATAGCCGAAATGGAGGCTAATAAAGATAACATTAACTACGATGTTGCCGAGGCGCGCGAAAAAGAGGTGCGGCACGACGTTATGTCGCACGTATACGCATTCGGCGTGCAGTGCCCTAAAGCCGAGCCGATAATTCACCTTGGCGCCACAAGCTGCTACGTGGGGGATAACACCGATGTTATAATACTGCGCGAAGCGTCGGGCATAATTATGAAAAAGGCGGCGCAGGTGCTTAAAAATCTTTCGGATTTTGCGCTTAAATACAAGGCTCTGCCCTGCCTTGCCTACACTCATTTGCAGCCCGCGCAGCTTACAACCGTAGGCAAGCGCGCAACGCTTTGGATGTATGAGCTTTCACAGGATATTCATAACCTTGAATTTCAGCTTGAAAATTTAAAGCTTTTAGGCTCTAAGGGCACCACGGGCACCCAGGCAAGCTTTATGGAGCTTTTCTCGGGGGACGAAGAAAAGGTTAAAAGGCTTGAAGAGCTGATAGCCGCAGATTTAGGCTTTAACGCCTGCGTACCCGTTTCGGGGCAGACCTATTCAAGAAAGACCGATTCGTATTTCCTTTCGGTGCTTTCCGGCTTTGCGCAAAGCGCCTATAAATTCTCGAACGATATGCGGCTTTTGCAATCGTTTGAGGAAATGGAGGAGCCATTCGGTACTAAACAAATAGGCTCGTCCGCAATGCCGTATAAACGCAACCCCATGCGGTGCGAGCGCATTTCCTCTCTTGCAAGATATGTTATAACAGACGCGTTAAACCCCGCCATGACCGCGGGCACGCAGTGGTTTGAGCGCACGCTTGACGACAGCGCAAACAAGCGCATTTCCGTTGCTGAGGCGTTTTTGGCGGTGGACGCTATACTTAATATTTACATAAACGTAACCTCTAATCTTGTGGTTTACGAAAAGGTAATTAACCGCCGCGTTATGGAAAAGCTTCCCTTTATGGCTACCGAAAATATTATGATGGAATCGGTAAAGCGCGGGGGCGACCGCCAGGAACTGCACGAAATAATCCGCACTTTATCACACAAAGCCACCGCAAGGGTTAAGCTTGAGGGCGGTACAAACAACCTTATAGAGCGCATAGCGGCAGATGAGCGTATTCCGCTTACATATGAGGAAATTATAAAGGAGCTTGACCCGCAGAAATACATCGGCAGAAGCGTTTCGCAGACCGAGGAATTTATAAGGGACGTTATTGACCCGATACTTAAAAAATACAATACCGAAAGCATAAATGCGGTTTTAAACGTATAGGAGGAAATTATATGAATTTTTTTGAAGAGCTTAAAAATTATGATACCGAGGTTGCAGCTGCCTGCCACGCGGAGCTTGAGCGCCAGCAGCACAATATAGAGCTTATCGCCTCGGAAAACATTGTTTCAAAGGGCGTGCTTTTAGCCGCGGGCAGCGCGCTTACAAATAAATATGCCGAGGGCTACCCCGGCAAGCGCTATTACGGCGGCTGCCAATGTGTGGATGTGGTTGAAAACATTGCAAGAGAGCGCGCAAAAAAGCTTTTCGGCGCAGAGCACGCAAATGTTCAGCCGCACTGCGGCGCAAGCGCTAATCTTGCCGTATTTTTCGCCTTTTTACAGCCCGGTGATACGGTTATGGGTATGAATTTGCAGCAAGGCGGGCATTTATCGCACGGCTCGCCTGTTAATATTTCGGGAAAATATTTCAACGTTGTTCCCTACGGCGTAAACCCCGAAACCGAAATGATAGATTATGACGAAATGCGCCGCATAGCGCTTGAATGTAAGCCGAAAATGATAATTGCGGGAGCAAGCGCATATTCGCGCATAATTGATTTTAAGCGCTGCCGCGAAATTGCAGATGAAGTGGGCGCGTATTTAATGGTAGATATGGCGCACATTGCAGGTCTTGTAGCCGCAGGGCTGCACCCCTCGCCCGTGCCGTATGCAGACGTTGTTACAACCACCACACATAAAACGCTCCGCGGTCCGCGCGGCGGGCTTATTCTCTGCAAGGAAAAGTATGCCGCACAAATAGATAAGGCTATTTTCCCCGGCACCCAGGGCGGTCCGCTTATGCACATAATCGCTGCAAAGGCAGTGGCTTTCGGCGAGGCGCTCACCCCCGAATTTAAAGAATACCAGCAGCAGATACTTAAAAATTCAAAGGCGCTCTGCTCAGCACTTCAGGGTGAGGGCTTTGATATAGTATCGGGCGGGACAGATAACCACCTTATTTTAATTAAGCTTATAAAGAACGGCGTTACAGGAAAAGAGCTTGAGCACAGGCTTGATGAGGTGCATATTACCGCGAATAAAAACACCGTACCGAACGACCCGCAAAGCCCGTTTGTAACAAGCGGACTGAGAGTCGGCACTCCCGCAGTTACCACGCGCGGCTTTAAAGAGCCCGAAATGGCAAGTATTGCAAAATGGATAGCCCTTTGTGCTAACGATTTTGAACCGAATAAGGAAAAAATAACAAACGAAGTAACTGAGCTTTGCTCGCGTTACCCCATATATTAAATCAAGTTTTTGAGGTGCCGCCGATGTCATACTTATCAGATATAGAAATCGCCCATCGCTGCCAAATGAAGCCGATAACGGAAATTGCCGAAAAAGCCGGTATTGAAGAAAAATACATTGAACAATACGGCAGGTATAAGGCGAAAATAGACCTTTCGATTATGAAAGAGAATAATCGCCCTAACGGTAAGCTTATACTTGTAACGGCAATAACCCCCACCCCTGCGGGCGAGGGTAAAACCACCACAACAATAGGTCTTGCCGATGGGCTTAGCCGAATAGGTAAAAATGTTACGGTGGCGCTGCGTGAGCCGTCGCTCGGTCCTGTTTTCGGTATAAAGGGCGGAGCCGCCGGCGGCGGATATGCCCAGGTTGTGCCTATGGAGGATATAAACCTGCACTTTACAGGTGATTTTCACGCAATAGGCGCCGCTAATAACCTGCTTGCCGCAATGCTTGATAACCACATTAAGCAGGGCAATGAGCTGGGAATTGACGTTCGCCGCATAACCTGGAAGCGCTGCGTTGATATGAACGACAGGCAGCTGCGCAATATTGTTGACGGTCTCGGCGGCGTTGCAAACGGCGTACCGCGCGAGGACGGCTTTGATATTACCGTAGCCAGCGAAATTATGGCGGTGCTTTGTCTTTCTGAAGGTATTACCGATTTAAAGGAGCGGCTTTCCCGCATAATTGTCGGCTACACCTATGATGATAAGCCCGTAACCTGTGCCGAGCTTAAAGCGGCGGGCGCAATGGCCGCCCTTTTAAAGGACGCCTTAAAGCCCAACCTTGTGCAAACTCTTGAGGGCACCCCGGCGCTGGTGCACGGCGGGCCCTTTGCAAATATTGCGCACGGCTGTAACAGCGTTACCGCAACCCGCCTTGCAATGCGGCTTAGCGATTACGCCGTAACCGAAGCGGGCTTCGGCGCTGATTTGGGCGCTGAAAAGTTTTTGGATATTAAGTGCAGAGCAGCCGGTCTTACCCCTGCCGCCGTAGTTATGGTGGCTACCGTTCGCGCGCTTAAAATGCACGGCGGACTTGATAAAAAAAGCCTTGATACAGAGGATATTGCCGCACTTGAAAAGGGCATACCCAATTTACTGAGACATATACACAATATTAAAAATGTTTACGGCTTGCCATGTGTTGTGGCAATAAACCGCTTTCCGACCGATACTGATAACGAAATTGACTTTATAATTAAAAAGTGCAGGGAACTCGGCGTTAATACCGTGCTTTCCACCGTTTGGGCAGACGGCGGCAAGGGCGGCGAAGAGCTGGCGCGCGAGGTTGTCAGGCTTTGCGAGGAAGAAAAAGCCGATTTTAAATTCAGCTACCCGCTTGACTGCGGCATAGAGGAAAAAATTGAAGCAATAGTCAAAAGGGTTTACGGCGGCAGCGGCATTACTGTGCTGCCTGCGGCTAAAAAGCAAATTGAAAAGCTTACCGCGCTGGGCTTTGCGGGGCTGCCCGTATGCATTGCAAAAACGCAGTACAGCTTTTCGGATAATCCGGCGCTGCTCGGCGCACCGGAAGGCTTTACCGTAACGGTTAAAAATGTTAAAATATCAGCCGGTGCCGGTTTTATTGTTGTTCTCACCGGCGATATTATGACAATGCCGGGACTGCCCCGCCACCCTGCGGCGGAGAATATAGATGTTGATGAAAACGGCGTAATAACCGGGTTATTCTAACCTTATTCCGCTGCAATCCTCATTGCGAATTGCAATTACCGCACCGCGAATTAAAAATGCCTTGGGGTCACCCCCGGGGCTTTTTCCTATACACTCCACCCTTGTACCCGGGGTCAGCCCTATATCAAGCAGCCGCCTGCGCATATCGCCCTCGGTTGTTATTTCCTTTACAGTTGCCGTATCTCCCGGCAGCATATCCGCCAAGGTTCGCATAGTCCAGCCCTCCACGGTTGTTATTTCTACATTATATTCCGCAAAAAGCTTTACTGTTACACGAGGTTATAACATTATGAACGTAATTTACGAAAATAAACTTAATCTCATAGAGTATAATCATTCAGCCATACTCGGCACTACAATTCACCTGCATAAAGAAATTGAAGTTATACACGCGCTCAGCGGGCAATCCGTTGCCTATGCCGATAAAAACAGCTATCTTTTAAATGCGGGCGATACCTTTATCTCTTTTCCCAATCAAATACACTACTATGACACCATAACACCCGGCGAATATATGATTATAATTTTCTCGCCTGAAATACTGTGCGGTTTTTCCGTTGAAATTTCAAAAAGTATTCCGGATAAGAATTTCATTTCAGCCGCCGATGACAGCGAGCTTTGCGAGATATTTGATAAAATTTACCCGCTTGCAAAACAAAATGACGAATACAGCAAACTTCGGCTGAACGGCTACATAAACATAATGATGAGCATAATGCTGCCGCATTTTAAGCTGAAAACCGCAAATATTGAAAGAAATTCCGCATTTTACGGAATTATGGATTTTTGCACTCATAATTTTACCGATCCGATAACGCTTGACTCAGTCGCTGAAAAATTGCATTTGAGCAAATATTATATTTCGCACCTTATAAACCGCAAGCTCGGGCAGAATTTTAACGAATACATAAACAGCCTGAGAATAAGCGAGGCGTGCGCGTTTTTGCGGGAGACCGATAAAAAAATAGCGGAAATATCGGAAGAAGTCGGTTTCGGCACAATACGCTCGTTTAACCGCTCATTTAAGCAGACAACCGGCATTTCCCCTGCGGAATACCGGTTGAATGTAACAGAACTGAAACGAATTAAAAAATAATACAAAGCATAACCGCCTGTGAAATATGGCAGTAGGCGGTTTTCTGTTTCAGGCATACCGCCCTCAACTGTTTAAAACCATAATACTATAAAACAGGACCTCCGGCTAAGCCGGAGGTCCTTGCTTAAAGACAAAAAAGGTGTCAAATTACGCCTTTACCTTATTGTAGCGGGTAACTAAAGCAGACTTCTTTCTTGCTGCGTTATTCTTGTGAATGATACCCTTAACCGCAGCCTGATCAATCTTTTTAACGGCAGCAGTTACAACCTCAGCCATATCGGCAGAGCCGGCGTCTATTGCGGCGTCCGCTTTCTTAACGGCAGTTCTTAAAGCGGAACGGTAAGCTTTATTGCGCTCATAATTAGCACGGCTTACGAGCACGCGCTTTTTCGCAGATTTTATATTCGGCATTGTGACACCTCCTAACAAATTACTCACAGTACAAGTTATAATACCACATATTAAAAGAAAATGCAACAGTTTTTTTAACTTTTTACGCCGAAAATTAAATTTTGTAAATTCTGTTATGCTTTGCAAACTCGGTAGGCGTAAGTCCGGTTTTCTCCTTGAATATACGGCAGAAATGATATTGATTGGTAAATCCGCACTGTTCGGCGACCGCACCGACCTTTAAAGCGCCGTCGGTTAAAAGCTGTTTCGCCTTGTTTATTCTTATTTCTATAAGGTACTGCTTTGGCGTGGTTTTATATATTTCAGTAAACAATCTTCTGAAATATATCTCGCTTATGTTACATTCCCGCGCCAATTCACCGTTTGTAAGCGAGGGGCGGTGAAAGTTATTCTCAATAAATCTTATTGCGGGAATAAGCCGGCTCTGCCCTGTGTTTTCCAAGGCTATTCTATTTAGAATACCGTAAAAAATGCTCATTATTGCCGCTCTGTTCCCCTCGAAAAGCGAAAGAGTTTTCATTTTTTCATATTCCTTTATATATATCCCTGTGTTTTGAATTGGAAACGACAGTACCTCATCGCAGTTGAAATTTGTGCAATCGAAATTTATAACCGGAAAGCTGCCCTTTTGATGAACGCGGGTGCAAGCGGTCTTGCCAGCGTTATAATACCCATGGCAAAGGCTTTCGGCGTAAGGGTTATAACAACCGTGCTTACAGAAGAAATCGCAAATAACATTAAGCACTTGAACGCCGACCGCGTTGTTGTTACAACAAAAGAGGACATTGTAGATGTGCTTAAAGAGGAGCTTGAAAACGGTCACGGCGTTGACGTTGCGATAGACTGCCTCGGCGGCGAGATAATGGGCAAGTGCATACATTACCTCACCCATGGCGCACGCTGGATAATGATAGCGGCTCTTGCAGGGCAGAAAACTGAAATAGACCTTAAAAACATATATGTAAGGAATGTAAGAATAGTCGGCAGTACGCTGCGGTCAAGAACCCCTGCCGTTAAAGCGGAAATTCTTGCTGACCTTGTGCGCGATGTATGGCCTAAGGTATCAACGGGAGAAGTGCGCCCCACTATCTATAAGGTACTGCCGATAACCGAGGCAGAGGCGGCACAGGATATTCTTTACCGCGGCGAAAACGTAGGTAAGGTGGTTTTGACCGTTAATCAGTAAAAATTATTTATAAGGAACGGTAAGCTATGAATTTCAAGGGTAAAACAGCGCTTATTTCTTTCACAAGGACGCTTGCCAAAGAGGTATCGGATAAGGGAATACTGGTAAACAGCGTTTCGCCGGGAAGTGTAAGCCCCTCTGATAATGATGATATAAACTACACCGAACCGAGCGAGCTTTCTTTTATGGGAAGAACAGGCAGCGATATGGAAAATGCAAACCTGATATGCTTTCTTGCGAGTGACAACGCAAGCTATATTTCCGGGCAGAACATTCAGATTGACGGCTGCAGGAAAAAGCAATAAGAAGCAATCCCGCAAAATCCGCAAGTGCAGCATACCTATGCAGAATCCGGTAAAGCGTGCGCCCGCAGGCATATAGCTCCACCCGAAAAAAACAACACAAGCTGTGCGGCGGGCGCACCCAATGCGGCAACGCTCATAAGCATTTCAACCGTATGTATTGATTTTTCTTTTCTGCGCCCAATTTGGCGGGTTTGTATGCCTTTACGCTTTTTGTATAGACAATACAATCAGGGTACAATGCTTTTTTGCAAAGTAAATTCCGTAAAACACCGCCAGCACAAAAAGTGCCGCTATCGGGTACGGCATAAGCTCCTCCAACGGGAATTTCATAAGCTGCTCTCATATTGCGATTTCTTTATATTTAAAAACTCGACTGCCTTCGGTAATTTTAACCATATATTTAAAGCCCCGCCAAAGCGGGGCTTGAATTTTGGTATAGCGGCAAGGCTTTACTTGCTTTAAAATCGCCCTCGTGCAAATGAAGGTTACGCTATCTTTGCACATATGCGGCTGCAGGTTTGCACACATACCGCACACGGCCTGGTGGGGACTGGCGGGCTCGAACCGCCGACCTCCTGCGTGTGAAGCAGGCACTCTGACCAGCTGAGCTAAACCCCCGACTGAATACTATTTTACCATATTTTCAAAAAATTTCAATCCCCAATTTCAAATTTTTTTACATTCCGTATTTATCCTTAATTCTTTCAAGCTTTTTGCCTATGGGCTTTTGCAGCAGCAAAAGAAAAATCACATTTGAAACGGCGTAAACAACGGTAAACCTCGCAGCCGATACCGTCGCCGCAAGGTAGCGCGTAAGCGTGAAAGAGCCGTCCCACCAAAGCACCGTCCATACGTCCATAAGCAAAGAAAACAGCACGCCCGAAATTATACCGTAAACCCCAAGCAATATGCGGCTGCGTTTAAGCGGGTTGGAAATTACGCCGGCTATAAACCCTATAAGTCCCCAAACAAACATCTGAAAGGGCGTCCAAGGGCCCTGCCCGAAATAAAAATCGGATATAACGGCGGAAAGCGCGCCGGTTAAAAAGCCCGCCTCACCCCCGAAATACATGGCGGTTATTACCACTATTGCCGTAACGGGCTTAAAGCCCGGCAGGGGCGTGAATATTATTCTGCCCACCACGGCAAGGCCTACCATTACTGCAATTATCATCATTTCCTTTACGCGCGTTTTGCCGTTTTCAAAGGAAAGGAAAAACGGAATACATGCAAGCACCGCTATGCAAAGGGTTATCCAAGCGTATTGCTTATCCTTAAATATTACAGCCCCCGCAAGCACGGTAAGCGGTATTAACCCCAGCACAATAAGGTTGATTAAAAGCTTTTTAGTCATTTTTTCCGCTCCGTTTGCACATTTCAACCACCTGCTCCACCGTTACGGCGTTTTTGAAAACAAAACGCGATATTCTGCCTGCAGCGGTGGTGTAAAAGCTGTTCCCGCCGAAAAATTCGTTCGGTGTGGCGGAGGATATTATTTCGCCGTCAAAAAACAAGCCGCAGCGGTCGGCGTTTTCGGCGGCAAACTCAATATCGTGCGTTACCGTAACAACAGTTATGCCGCGCGCCTTAAGCTTTTTAAGAATTTCGGAAAGGTTCTGCTTTGAATGAGCGTCAAAGCCCTTTGTAGGCTCGTCAAGTAAAAGTATTCGTGGCTCTGACAGCATAATTTTGGCTATAGCGCATTTTTGCTGCTCGCCGCCGCTTAAATCAAACGGGTGGCGCGAAAGCAGAGGGGCAATATCCAAAAGCTCTGTTATTTCTTCAATTTTAGCGTTGTGTTCCGCTTTAGGTACACAGCAGGTTTTGAGCATATCCTCAAAATCCTCGCGCACCGTGTCCTTTAAAAATACGTTTTGCGGCTCCTGCGGCAGCAGCGATAAGCAATGCCTGTAAAGCGCTGCGCCCCTGTATTCTTTGATTTTTTTGCCCAAAATCACCGTTTTGCCGCGGTATGCGCTGTTAAGCCCCGCAATTACGCCCAGCGCCGTGGTCTTACCCACGCCGTTGCCGCCCAAAATAAAGTAGCTTTCGCCCTCAAAAACCTTTAATGAGGTGTTTTTCAAAACATCGGGCAGATTTCTCTCATAGCGAAACCATACGTTTTTAAGCTCTATTGCAGCGCTGTCACTATGGGTGTAAGGCTTTTCTTTATATTCCGCAATCGGCGCGCCGCCGAAGTTTTTTTCAAGAAAATCTCTGCCCTCGCGCACGGTGAGGGGGCAAACGCCGGGTAACCCCAGCTTTTCAAAAATACGCGTGGCTGACGGCAGCGCCGAGAGCATACGCTGATTTTCGGATATGACTTTCAGCCTGCCCGATACCTCACGCGGGGCACATGCGGCTATTACCCGCCCGTTTTCCATAACCGTTACGCTGTCCGCCACGGGCAGCAGCTCCTCTAAGCGGTGCTCGGCGATTATGACCGTTAAAGATAACTCGCGGTTCATTTTGCAAATCGTGGCTATAAATTCGGAAGCCGCTATAGGGTCAAGCCTGCTTGTGGGCTCGTCCAGTATCAAAATATTCGGCTGCATTACCATAACCGAGGCAAGGTTTAAAAGCTGCTTTTGCCCGCCCGATAATTCATTGGTTTTTTTGCCGAACCAGCCCTCAATTCCGAAATATGAGGACATTTCTGCCACCCTGCGGCGTATAACCTCGTTATCTTCTCCTAAGCTTTCAAGCCCGAACGCCAATTCGTGCCATACCTTATCGGTCACAATCTGGCTTTCGGGGTTTTGCATTACAAAGCCTATTTCGGCGGCAGAGGCGCGCCCTTCAAGCTCGCAAAGCTTTTTACCGCGGTAAAATACCTCGCCGCTTTCGTCCCCCACTGGCGTAAGCTCGCGTTTGAGCATTTTAAGAAGGGTGGTTTTTCCGCAGCCCGATTCGCCGCATATAACGTTAAAGCTGCCTGCCTTAAACGATAGGCTTATGTTATCAAGCGCCTTTTTTTCCGATTTCGGGTAGGCAAAGCTTAAATTTTCGATATGCAGTATTTCCATTTGAGCTCCTCCTTAATTTCGGTTATAAAGGGCAGAATTGCAAGCGCAAAATATGCCGAGCAGGTAATAATAAAGCCTGCGTCAGCCTGTATTTCAGTGATTTCGGGGTAATAGTAAAATTCCGTTTTGCCGAGCGCAATACCGATAAGCGTTACCGCAAAAAGGGCAAGCGCGGTTATAAAAAAAATAAGGTCGCGCAGAGTAAAGCGGAAAATAGAAAAGCTTGTCCGCCTGCCTGTACCGTAGCCGCGGGCTTTCATAGACATTGAGGTATCAATCGCGCTTTCAAGCGCGCGGGTTATCATAACCGACAAAACCGAAAACGCAGCTTTAATTTTATCAACATAGCTTTTTGATGAATAAAGCCCCATTGCCTTTTGCGCGCGGCTTACCTCTTTCGATTGCCTTACAAACAGCGGTATAAACCTCAGCGCCGCAGAAAGCACAAGCGAAATTTTTGGGAACGGGCGGCCAAAAAGCCAAAGGAATTTATCACTTGACATAATCTCCCCCATGCACTTGCACCACAGCATTACGCCTATTACCGCCACGGCAATAGCCGCGCCGTAGGCGAACGCCTCAAGCGTTACGGGGTTGCCGTTTAAAAAGAAAAGGGGCGTTACGCCGTTGTGAGAAAAAAGCGGGTTTGTTACCGCCACCATAAGAAAAAGCGGAATGTAAAAGCCCGTATTTTTAAGCGCCTTACGCGGGCTTTCAAGCGAAAAACAAAAGGCTGCGGCGCCTGTAAGCGCCGATAGCTGAATTATCGGGTGCCACACAAAAACAGCGATAATGATGACTGTAAAAAAGTAAAACGCCGATACTGCGGGGTGGTATTTTTCAAAGGCTCTCATTGTGTTTCCTCCCCCATCCATTCGCAGCCTACGTCCTTACCCAAATCGCAGGTGTAGACCCATTCTATAACGTCGCCGTCCTTTAG
>URPQ01000042.1 GCA_900549755.1 uncultured Oscillospiraceae bacterium | reverse complement strand
CCTTTAAATAAATATTATATATGATCTACGTTTTTGCTCCCGAAAATAATTAAACTAAAACCTATGGGTAGGCTTTAGTTTTTTACTGCTTATTGGTTGGCGGTTTAAAGTACGATTTTTAGTTCACTTTTCGTCGCCCCTTTATTTAGGCTGACTGAGGGCAGGGGTAGGCTTTATTGTTTGAGGGGTAATCATTTTCTTTGCCGTCCGGTTGCCTGAGCAGCAGAAATTCACAGCCATGTAAAGGGTAAAATGAACGGCTGCCGCGGCTGCCGACATGCCTTGCTCTTTCTGCTATTATGCAAATATGGCGTGCAAGCCGATTTTCGCCTTTCACGCCATTTATCATTTTGCTTTTTTATACCGTATTTTGGACTTTACACATAATTTGAAGAAGAACCGTGTATTCTCTGCCTTTATATACCGCATTAGCCCTGCAGTTCACTGTTATTATAAGCTGGTAATCCGGGCGGTCCCTTCTGATTGTAAGATGACCGCCGCCTACCGTATAATGCGCCGCCCCAACCAATTTATAATTGACATTTTAGGGCTAAATAGCAATACCTCCGCAAGCCCCACTTATTCTTCCTTTGCCTTGCTTTCCTTATAAATTTTTTTATAATCGGTCGGGTCGTATTCGGCTAAGAATATTTCCCACTGCTCATCGGAAATATCGTTTGTATTAACGCTGTAAAGCGCGTAGAGGTTATCCAATACCTTTTTATACTGCTTTTCGGTTTTAATGCGCGCCCTCACCGCTATAACGGTTGTGGCAGCCATTAAAATTACAAGAATTAAAAGCGGAGCGAAATGCCGCCAGAAATATGAAGGCGTAAAGCCCATAACGCCGAGCGAGTCCTTCATAATAGACCCGAAAACCACCACCAGCATAATTTCGGGCAGTACACTTAAAATTCCCGAAACAAGCTTAAACCGCGTAAAGCTTAAAACATAACCCGCAATTATAAGCACCGTACAAACGATAACAGTAATAAGCGAATTTAATATGCTTTTGAAATTATCCGTGCCAAGGCGTGTTAACAGCATACCGCATATAAACAAAAGATTTATACCCATAGTGTAAATAAAAAGCAAGGTATAGCTGACTCTCAGCGCCTTATACAGCTTTCCGTCTGTTTTGGCGTATGTAATACCGTGCTTTTCCTCAATCATTCTTACGCGCTTTAAAACGCTTTCCTGCATTTTCATTATTATTCGCCGCCTTTTTCAATTTCAAAGGAATCGATTATTTTTTCCAACATTTTAAAATTCTTTTTCATATAAGAGGGTTGAGATGAAAATGTCACCCAAAAGAATTCGTCGTTTTCCTTAAACTCAACATAGCAGAAATACTGGTATATCTTTGCGCCCTCATACTCCGCCGAATAAAGCTCGGCGGTTATATTTTTATCGGTTGATGTAAACTCGGGTGTATGCTCCAGCTTTTGAACGTTTTGGTAGCGCTCCATATTATCCTTTGATTGCTGCGACATAATATCCGTAACATTGGCACTGTCGGCAAAATCGGAGCGGTAATAGCCGAAAATCCCCATACCTACCGAGCCGTTTTCGCAGTACCAATCAAGCTCGGTGTCCTTGTTATCCTCTTGCCAGTCATCGGGCGTGCTGAATTTTAAATTAAATTTTTCAACCCTGAACTCTTTAAATTTTTCCGCCTTTGCGTTAACATACGTAACATCCGAAGAAGTATCGCCGCCGCTCGTACATCCCGCAAACACAAGCGCGCAAAGAAAAGCGAGCAGGGCTGCCACCGCTTTTTTAATTCTCAAACCGTTCATCCCCTACAGTTTTATTTTCCCCTTAAAATTCTCTGCACCCTCGGGTGCAGCATATGCATATAAACCGCCGCCATACGCGAAACGGCAATATCGTAAAACACAAACACAGCATTACCGAGCAGCAGAAAAATATACTCGCTGTATTTTCCAAATTCACCGAATTCCTCTACCGATACGCCGAAAGCGCGCGCCAAAATGAAATATACCGCAATAATTGCCGCATTGAAAACCGCAAGCTTTAAGACCCACTCGGTAATACGGCTTTTGCGCCTGTCAAAAACCGCCTTTAAAATGGGGTAATACCCGAAAAAGCAGATATACAATAGCTTGCCCTCCGGCTCGGCAAACAGAAATACAAGCACCGAAGCGGCTATATACGCGCCCAGCGCCCATTTGTACCCCGCCTCGATTACCGTTATCATTATAAGCAAGCCCGCAACGGCGGGCACTGCGTAGGTTAAATACGGAAAATAGGAAAGCAGCATAAAAACCGCCGACAGCGCCGCAATTATTCCGCAGAATGTAATTTTAACCGTTTGTTTCATATCAGCAGCATGGTATCAGGTCGCCGCCCATGCACTCGCAGCAGCAATCGGCGCAAATAAGCCCCTGACAAACATCGCACGCGCTGCAGCTGCCGTTTCCGCCGTAGCTGCGGTAGGGGTTATACTGTCTTCCCTGCTGGCGCGCGGCATTTTGCGCCGCGTTTTGGTACTCGGGGTTATTCGGGTTCATCCTTGCGGCCGTGGTGAAACTTGTAAACGCCTGGTCGAACCAGCCGCGGCGATAAAGCACCGTACCGTTTAAAAAATACCACTCGGCGTCCCGCTGCTGCGGCGGTACGCCGTCAAGCACCTCCTGCGCCTGTTCAAGCCTGCCCTGATTTATAAGGCTGCGCACCTCGGGGAAAGACGAAGCCGCATTTGCGTTATACGCGCTGCCGCCCGATGTCTGCCCCGCGCGGCGGGAGTTCATAATCTGGTCGTAAGCGTCATTTATCTCCTTCATCTTTTCGCCCGCCAAGTCGGAAAGCGGGTTATCGGCGTAATTATCGGGGTGGTATTTCCGCGCAAGCTCTCTGTAAGCCTTTTTAATTTCCTCGTCGCTCGCGTTTTCGGAAACGCCCAGTACCTCATACGGATTTGTCATTTTTGCCAAGCTCCTTTTTGAATGTATCCTCAAGTCCTAAATAGATTATATTTCCGAGCAGGGACCTGTATTTTTTAATATCCAACAGCTCAAACGCCTTGCCCGCCTCGTTAGCGCAGAAATAAAGCTGCGGCGTTATGCGGTTTTTCGCATATTCCGCGGGGTCGCCCTCGCAGGTATATGCAAGGCAGTTGTAAGAGCCGCTTTTAATATCGTCGGGTAAATCACACGCCGCGTCAAGCAAATATATATACCTGCCTATGCAGTAGCCCAAGCGGTCAAGCACCCGTTTTTGCGAGGGGTTCTCACTGCAAAGCTGCAAAATTCCCGAAAGTAATAGCGCCGTTGGGTCGGCGGCGGCGTCTAATTCACGGCAGCCCGCCTTTTCAAGCGCTGTTTGCGCCGAAATATAATCGGAAATTATTTTTTCAAGCTGCGGGTACTTTTTCGCGGCTTTTTTATTTGCCCTTTTTAAAAGCGGCTTAATAATAATATACCCTATTTTTTTAATTCCCTTTTCATCGGTTATATTATCCAAAAGCTTATAGTAGCACATTATCATTGCCGCCGCAGCGGGCATATAAAGCGGCTCGCTGTTTTTGCAGTAGTTACACTTTTTTAAGGGGTTGAAAAAGCACCTGCCGCGTTCTACTGGGTCGCACCCGCTTTTAAGCGACATATTAAGCAGCGCCAAAAAGGTGAAATCGTAGCTTAGCGTAAAGCGCGACCACAAGCCGTACTCCCGCCCCATAAGGCGGCAAAGCGAGCAATAAACCGCCTTGTAGGTCTCGTATTCCTTAATTTTAAGCTCCGGCTTGCAAGCCCTTACATACCCGAACAAGCATTTTCACCCCATTTGTTTCATTTTATACGCTGAAAACGCACGTTTGGTGAATAATGTGTAAATTTAAAGCAGTTTTTTCAAGAACTTACCCGTGTAGGATTTTTCGCAGGCGGCTATTTTTTCGGGCGTTCCCGCGCATACCACCGTGCCGCCCTTATCGCCGCCCTCGGGTCCTAAGTCCACAATATAGTCCGCCGTTTTAATAACGTCCAAATTATGCTCAATTACAAGCACGGTGTTTCCGCCGTCCACAAAGCGCTGTAAAACCTCTATCAGCTTATGCACGTCCGCCGTGTGCAAGCCCGTTGTGGGCTCATCAAGAATATAAACCGTCTTGCCCGTGCTGCGCTTTGAAAGCTCCGCCGCCAGCTTTACGCGCTGCGCCTCGCCCCCCGAAAGTGTGGTGGCGGGCTGACCGATTTTAATATAACCCAGTCCCACGTCGAAAAGCGTTTTCAGCTTGCGGTGAATACGCGGTATGCTCTCAAAGAAGTTCATACCCTCTTCAACCGTCATTTCAAGCACGTCGTAAATGCTCTTGCCCTTGTAAAGCACGTTCAGGGTCTCGCGGTTGTACCTTTTGCCGCCGCACACCTCGCACGGAACGTAAATATCGGGCAAAAAGTGCATTTCAATTTTAAGAATACCGTCGCCCTGGCAGGCTTCGCACCTGCCGCCCTTAACGTTAAACGAGAACCGCCCCGCGGTGTAGCCGTGGGTCTTCGCGTCCTTAGTGGATGCGAAAAGCTCGCGGATATCCCCGAAAACGCCCGTGTATGTGGCGGGGTTTGAGCGCGGCGTTCTGCCTATGGGCGCCTGGTCAATATTTATTACCTTATCAAGGTTTTCAGTACCCTCAAAGCTCTTGTATGCCCCGGGTATGGTCTTCGCTCGGTTCAAGCGATTTGCAAGCACCTTGTAAACAATTTCGTTCACAAATGAGGATTTACCGCTGCCCGAAACGCCCGTTACGCAGGTGAATGTGCCCAGCGGAATTTTAACGTTTATCTTTTTAAGGTTGTTTTCCGCCGCGCCCTTTATTTCAAGGAATGTGCCGTTGCCCTTGCGCCTTTTTGCAGGCACGGGTATTTTTCTGCGCCCGGTAAGGTAATCGGCGGTTATAGAGTCGGTGCACTTTTCAAGCTCGGACACCGTGCCCGAAAATACTATATTGCCGCCGTGAATACCCGCTCCCGGTCCTACATCCACAATATAATCGGCGGCGCGCATTGTGTCCTCATCGTGCTCTACCACAATAACGGTGTTTCCAAGGTCGCGCAGCCTTTTAAGGGTGGCTATAAGCCTGTCGTTATCACGCTGGTGCAGCCCTATGCTCGGTTCATCGAGTATATAAAGCACACCCATAAGGGATGAGCCTATTTGCGTTGCAAGCCTTATTCGCTGGCTCTCGCCGCCCGAAAGCGTACCCGATGAGCGCGAAAGGTTAAGGTACTCAAGCCCCACGCTTTCAAGAAAGGTAAGGCGCTCGCGTATTTCCTTTAATATCGGCTTTGCAATCATACCGTCGCGCTGCCCAAAGTTCAGGGTATTTAAAAAGGCAAGCTCGTCCGTCACCGATAAATCGCAAAATTCCTTAATGCTTTTGCCGCCCACCGTAACCGCTAAATACTCAGGCTTCAGCCTTGCGCCGTGACAATCGGGGCAAGGGCGCTCGGTCATATAGCTTTCAATTTCGGCGCGCGCGTAGTCGCTTGTGGTCTCTTTATAGCGGCGCTCCAGGTTATTTATAACCCCCTCAAACGGCGCTTCATACTGCCCGCCGCCGAAGGTGCCGCTGCGCTTTAGTTTCAGCTTTACGCCGTTTGTGCCGTAAAGCACGGCGTGCTTAACTTCGTCCGATAAATCCTCGTAGGGCGTGTTTATATCAAAGCCGTAGTAATCGGCAAGTCCGTTGTAATACATTGTGGCAATGCTGCCCGAATCGGGGTAAAACCAAGAGTTTACCCCCCAGCCCGAGGCGCGTATAGCGCCGTCGAGCAGCGATTTTGACTCATCGTTTATAACAAGCTGCGGGTCTACCTTCATAAAAATGCCAAGGCCCGTGCATGTGGGGCAAGCGCCGAACGGGCTGTTAAAAGAAAACATTGTGGGGGTAAGCTCGGGTATGCTGATTCCATGCTCCTCGCAGGCAAAGCTTTGTGAAAATTGCAGCTCCTCCCCGCCTATCACGTCCACCGTAACCGTGCCGCCCGAAACTGCGGCAGCGGTTTCAATGCTGTCAGCAAGGCGGGAGCGCATACCGTCCTTTACAACAAGCCTGTCCACCACAATTTCAATGCTGTGCTTTTTATTTTTTTCAAGCTTTATTTCTTCGGATAAATCATAGATATTCCCGTCAATTCTTACCCTTACATAGCCCTGCTTGCGCGCGTTTTCAAGTTCCTTTACGTGCTCGCCCTTTCTGCCCCTTACCACGGGTGCGAGAATCTGAATTTTGCTGCCCTCGGGCAGGGCGGCTACTCTGTCTACTATCTGGTCGGTAGTCTGCTGGCTTATCTCTTTGCCGCAAACTGGGCAGTGCGGAACGCCCACCCGCGCGTATAATAGCCTTAAATAATCGTATATTTCTGTAACCGTGCCCACGGTAGAACGCGGGTTTTTGGATGTAGTCTTTTGGTCTATCGATATTGCGGGAGAAAGCCCCTCAATGCTTTCCACGTCGGGCTTTTCCATTTGCCCCAAAAACTGGCGCGCGTAGGAGGAAAGCGACTCAACATACCGCCGCTGCCCCTCTGCGTATATGGTATCAAACGCGAGCGATGATTTGCCGCTGCCCGAAAGCCCCGTGAAAACTATCAGCTTATCACGCGGCAGGGTCACGTCCACATTTTTAAGGTTATGCTCGTTGGCGCCCTTTATTATAATTTTATCGTTAGCCATAAATTTATCCCCTAAATGCCGAGTATGGATATTGCAATGTTAAAGTAAATGAAAAGCGAGATTGCGTCCACTATCGTGGTTATAAACGGGCTTGCCATGACCGCCGGGTCAAAGCCCACCTTTTTTGCGAGTATGGGCAGCGTGCAGCCTACAATTTTCGCCACAATAACGGTGAAAAATAATGTCAGGCACACAACCGCTATTTCGGCTATCTGCTTGCCCGGGTCGAAAGAGTGCAGCATTAAATAGTCCACCAAAATCATTTTAACAAAGTTTACAAGCGCCAGCGCCGTGCTGCACAAAAGCGCAACGCGTACCTCTTTCCATATTACCCTGAAAATATCGCGGAACTCAATATCGCCCAGCGAAATACCGCGGATAATGGTAACAGAGGACTGACTGCCCGAGTTTCCGCCCGTATCCATAAGCATGGGTATAAAGGCTATAAGCGCGGGTAGCACCGTCAGCTTTTCTTCAAAATTGGATATTATAGCGCCCGTAAATGTGGCGGAAATCATAAGCAGCAAAAGCCACGGTATGCGCGCTTTAAAGGTGGAAAACACGCCCGTTCTGAAATAGGTGCGGTTCGAAGGCAAAATAGCCGCCATTTTTTCAATATCCTCGGTTGCCTCCTCTTGTATAACGTCGATAGCGTCGTCAACCGTTACAATGCCCACAAGGCGGTTTTCCTTATCCACCACGGGCAGCGCCATAAGGTCGTATTTTTCAAACTGCCCCGCAACCTCTTCCTTATCGTCAAGAGTGTTTGCGTATATAATGTTTTCGTCCATTATGTCGGAAAGCACGCAGGTCTTGCTGTTCAAAAGCAGGTCCTTAACCGTAACTATTCCGAGCAAATGGCGGCTGCGGTCTATAACGTAGCAGGTGTATATAGTCTCTGAATCAATACCTATCGCGCGTATGCGGTCAAACGCCTGCTCCACCGTCATATCCTTTTTAAGGTCAATATACTCGGTGGTCATAATGCTGCCGGCGCTGTCATCGGGGTATGCCAGCAGCTGATTTATCATTTTGCGGGTTTTAGGGTCTGTCTGGCTTAAAATACGCTTTGCCACCGTTGCGGGCATTTCGTCAATAACGTCAACGGTATCGTCCATAAACAGCTCATCCATAACCTCTTTCAGCTCGGTATCGCTGAACGCCTCAATAAGCAGCTGCTGCATATCGGGGTCCATTTCAACAAAGACCTCGGCGGCAAGCTCTTTGGGCAGTATTCTGAAAATAACCGGCAGCTCCCGCTCGGGGATATCCTCGCATATCTGCGCTATATCAGCAGGGTTCATTTCCGAAAGCAGTTCTCGCAATCGCGCGTACTTCTTCCCGTCTATCAATTCAAAAATGTTTTCTTCCTGCATGTTGATATCCTCCTTCTTGCGGTATTTGCCTAAGCCTACTTGATTTGTTTTAAGTTGAGTTCTTCGAGCGGTTTTAAGCCTAAAGACGCGGCAAAATCATACGCGTTTTTCTGCATTTCGGTATTAAGCAGCATATCGGGCGAGTGTGCGTCGCACCCTATAATTACATCATTCCCGACTTTTGCGGCAATTTTAAAAAATCTTTCCGACGGATAGTGCCGTCTGCCCATAAGCCCCAGCATGTTTATTTCAAGCGGAATTCCGAGCGCTTTTGCAGCCTCGCAAAGCCGCTCGTTTTCGGTGTAGTACCAGTCGGCATCCGATAAGCAGAGAAACACGTCGGGGTGGGCAATATAGCTGAAACAGCCCGTGTTCATGCCCTCTGTAACCTCGTCAACATATTTTTTAAGCATTTTTCTGTCGCTGCTGCCCGAGCCTACATAATAACCGCCGTCCTCGTTGTTCAAAAAGTGCTGACCCATTATCATATAGTCAACGCCGTGTTCTGTGCAGAACCTTTTAAGTTCGGGAAAAAGCGACGGGAAATACTCCGCCTCAAAGCCTGTGTAAATCTTTATTTTCCCGCTGTATTCCTGCGCTAAATTCTTAATACAGCTTACATATCCTGGCGCCTCGTCGGGGGTCATTCTCATACCTGAAACATAGCCGCTTTTAAAAAACTGCGGCGTATGGTCGGAAAAGCCGAGAATTTTCATTTCGGCGTCAATCGCGTTTTCAATATACTCCCGTTCGTCCCCTACGGCATGGTGACACCGTACCGTATGCGTATGATAATTTGCTTTCATAAACTCGCCTACCTTTAACTTATCAATTATACACCCAAAACTGACAAAAAGCAAGTTTATAAACTGTTAATATTATATTAAGTCAAATCTTCGTCATTTGTAAAATAGGTATTTACATTTTATAATGAGCGATATATAATAACAGTGTTATTGATAATAGCTATATAGCTATTTTTTACTTACAAGGTGTTTTTCCGCCGCACCTGTCAGCGGAAAAACGAAAATGCGGCGAGAACGCCGCAAAAACTAAATTTGGGATTCATCAACAAACTAAGGGGCTGTCGCAAGAGCAAAAGAATCGCGAGCGACAGCCCCATTTCTGTTTCTATGCTATTGTAAAGATTTAAAAGCAGCTCTGCCTTTACTGCCAAGCTTCAGCTTTTAAAGCATTATTTTCCTTCGCGCAGCTTATTGATTTTATCCCTTAAATATGCCGCGTGCTCAAATTCAAGTATTTTCGCCGCCTGCTTCATTTCGGCGGTCAGGCGCTTGATTTCCGCCTCTTTTTCAAGCCTTGACATTTTGGAAATCGGCTTTTCGTTTTTAACCTTCTGCCCTATTTCTATTATATCGCGCACGTCCTTAATAACGGTCTTAGGCGTTATGCCGTGCTCGGCGTTATAACGGCTTTGAATATCGCGGCGGCGCTCGGTTTCGCTGATAGCGCGCTCCATAGAGTCGGTCACACTGTCGGCGTACATAATAACCTCGCCCTCGGCGTTTCTGGCGGCTCTGCCTATCGTCTGCACAAGTGATGTTTCGCTGCGCAAAAAGCCTTCCTTATCCGCGTCGAGTATCGCCACCAAGGAAACCTCGGGAATGTCAAGTCCCTCGCGTAAAAGGTTAATACCCACAAGCACGTCGAACTCACCAAGGCGCAAATCGCGTATTATTTCCATTCGCTCCATTGTGTCAATATCATAGTGCATATACCGCACCTTTATACCGAGGTCATTCAGGTACTCGGTTAAATCCTCCGCCATCTTCTTTGTAAGTGTGGTTATAAGCACGCGCTGCTTTTTGGCAGTGCGTATATTTATTTCGGAAACAAGGTCGTCTATCTGCCCCTCAGTCGGGCGGACGGAGATTTTCGGGTCAAGCAGCCCGGTTGGTCTTATTACCTGCTCGGCAATCTGCGCCGCGTGGTCCTTTTCAAACTGACCGGGCGTAGCCGATACAAATATTGCCTGATTGACGTGGGCATAAAATTCCTCAAAATTAAGCGGACGGTTATCAAAGGCGGAGGGCAGACGAAAGCCGTATTGCACAAGGTTTTCCTTACGCGCCCTGTCGCCGCCGTACATTCCGCGCACCTGTGGCAGCGTTACGTGCGATTCATCAACAAACAGTAAATAATCGTCGGGGAAATAGTCAAGCAGGGTCGAGGGTACGCTGCCGGGCGCTCTGCGCGAGAGCACGCGGGAATAGTTTTCAACCCCCTTGCAGGTGCCTATTTCCCTTAGCATTTCAATATCGTATTCGGTTCTCTGCCGTATTCTCTGCGCTTCTATAAGCTGCCCGTTTTCAGTGAAAAAGCTCACGCGCTCCTCCATTTCTTCCTTTATTTCTTTAAGCGCGTCCTCCAGCTTATCGTGTGATACAATATAGTGCGAGGCAGGGTAAATAGCCGCGTGCGAAAGCAACGCCTTAACCTCACCCGTCACGGTGCTTATCTCGCTTATACGGTCAATTTCATCACCGAAAAATTCTACCCGTATAGCATTTTCCTGCGAATTTGCGGGGAATATTTCCACCGTGTCGCCCCGCACCCTGAACTTATTGCGTATAAAGTTTATGTCATTACGCTCATACTGCAAATCCACCAGCTTGCGCAAAAGCTCGTCGCGGCTTTTTTCCATTCCCGTTCTGAGGGATATTACCATGCTTTTGTAATCTATTGGGTCGCCGAGAGAATATATGCAGGATACGCTCGCCACTATTATAACGTCTCTGCGTTCCGACAGCGCGCAGGTTGCGGAATGGCGCAGCTTGTCTATTTCGTCGTTTATTGCAGAGTCCTTTTCAATATAGGTGTCGCTGCCGGGTATATACGCCTCGGGCTGGTAGTAATCGTAATACGATACAAAATACTCAACCGCGTTTTCAGGGAAAAATTCGCGGAACTCCGAGCACAGCTGTGCGGCAAGGGTTTTGTTGTGGGCTAAAACCAGCGTCGGGCGGTTGACATTTGCGATAATGTTCGCCATTGTAAAGGTCTTGCCCGAACCCGTAACGCCTAAAAGCACCTGCTCTGTTAAGCCGTTTTCTACGCCCTTTGTCAGCTTATCAATAGCCTCGGGCTGGTCGCCAGTAGGCTTGTATTTTGAATGTAAAATGAATTTATCCGGCACATAACTCACCTTTTATAATGCTTACTTTTTATCCGTAATACAGTATAACACAAAATCGTATATAAGTAAACACATAGACAATACAATTCCTTCTATTCCTCTACCGCATACGCCACATTTTCAATATCGCAAAGCGATGAAATGTCAAAATCAATACGCTTATCTATCACAATGTTCATACCTATATTCCCGTTTTTCTCGGATTTCGGGGCGAAAATCTGGTATGTAAAGCTTTCTGGGATTACCTCGCGCAGCCTTGATAAAACCGCGTTGACCTTATATAAATCGTCTATTTCGATATATATAACCTCGGCGCTTTTTCTTTTCCTTTCAAATTTCGCAAACAGTATTATTGTGCCGAGAAATAAGAGAGTTACAATTACCGCACCGATATAAAAGCCGTAGCCGAGCGCCACGCCTATTGTGGCGGTAGCCCACACTCCCGCCGCGGTTGTAAGCCCGGTTATAACATTATTGTTTTTAAGAATTATCATTCCCGCACCCAAAAAGCCTATGCCCGATACTACCTGTGCGGGTATTCTGAAAACATCGCCGTTATTGCCTAACATATTCGCAACGTACATACTTGTCATACTAGTCATGCAAGAGCCGAGGCAGACTAAAATATGCGTTCGCATACCCGCCGCTCTGCCGTGTCGCATACGCTCGCTGCCTATAAGAGTGCCTATTACCACCGCTGCGATTGACCGCAGCAAAACCTCAATTATATTCATACTGTACCTCACATAGTTATAATATATTTGCCGGCGCCGCGCCGTTTGCCATCCGCCAAAATACTCGGCAGCTCTTCAAGCGGCTCTGTTTTGTAAATCATTGATGATACGTCAAGCTTTCCGCTTTCAATAAGCTTGATTGCCGCGGGAAATGTATATGGGTTTATGTAGGACGATTTTAAGGTTATTTCCTTTTTGAATATTTCAAACGGCTTTACGCTTATTTCGGCGTCCGGCTTCGTAAGCCCGAACATCATAACGGTTGAATACTTGCCTGCAAGGGCTATTGCCTGTTCAATTGTTTCGGGTCTGCCCACGCATTCTATTACAACATCTACCTGCTCTAAGCCCTGCTTTTTAAGAGCCTCGGGAATATTATCCGCTTTGGGGTCAAGCGCTATGTCCGCGCCGAGCTTTAAAGCCTGTTCCCTCTTTTCCTTTATAGGCTCGATCACTATAATATTTGCAGCACCCGAAAGCCTTGCCAGCTGCAGCATTATAAGCCCTATCATTCCGCAGCCTATAACCGTAACCGTATCGCCGCACTTGATATTACAAAGCTCTATTCCGTGCAGACAGCAGGAAACAGGCTCGGTCATAGCCGCCTGCTCAAAGGAAAGACTGTCCGCCACCTTATAAACCTGCGAAGCAGGTACGGCGCAATACTCTGCAAAACCACCGTCTACCGTTGTGCCGATACCTGTTATATCGGTACAAAAATGCCCAATTCCCCTGCGGCAAAACTCGCAGCTGCCGCAAAGCTTGTTGGGGTCTACGCATACCTTATCGCCCGCAGTAACCGACTTTACATCTGTGCCTACCTTTACGACCTCGCCCGCAAATTCGTGACCTAAAACCGTGTTTTCGGGCGTGGGCGCGGCGCCCTCGTCGCCGCAGAATATATGTACGTCCGTTCCGCATATTCCGCAGGCGTGTACGCGCACCAAAACATCGTTTTTGCCGATTTCGGGCACATCTCTTTCCTCAACTCTCAAATCGTTTTTTCCGTAAAATACCGCTGCTTTCATTTCGTTATATCTCCTTTAATGCGGCTATTGCGCCGTGTTTTTCGGTGCTTTTGCCCGCAACATAAATTGCTTTTTTAAGGTATTTTTCCGCCGTTTCGGGCGTTATATTGTAGGCAGTGCTTTTATTATTTATCCATTCGCTTAAAAATGTTCCGAAGAATATATCCCCCGCGCCTGTAGTATCTATAGTGTTTACCTTTTCGGCGGGTAAGGCTATATGCGCGTTTTCCATATAAAGCTCAGCACCCTTTGCACCGTCGGTCACAAGAATTATTTTAACCCCGTAAGAAAATACCGCCCTTACCGCACTTTCCTCACTTCCGCCGAACAGCATTAAAAGCTCATCCTTTGCGATTTTAAGAATATCCACCTTATCAAGATGCAGCTTCATCATCTTTATTGCGGTTGCTTTGTCTTTCCACAGCGGCTCTCTGTAATTCGGGTCGTAGGTTATAGTACAGCCCGCCTTTTTTGCAATACCAAGCGCATATTCGGTAGTGCTGCGCGCAGGCTCTGCTGTAAGCGATAAAGAGCCGAAATGGAATATCCGCGAATTTTTAATAATGTCCGCATTTATATTCTCTTTTTCAAGAAAAACATCCGCGCCGAAATTGCGGTAAAAGCTGAAATCGCGGTCGCCCTCACTATTAAGCGCCACAAACGCAAGGGTGGTGTTGTGCAAATTATCGGTTATAAGCCCCTCGTCCGATACGCCCGCGTTTTTAAGCGTTTCGCGCAGAAAGCTGCCGAACATATCGTTCCCGATCTTGCCTATAAACGCCGTTTTTCCGCCGAATTTTGAAACGGTCGCCAGCAGATTAACGGGTGCGCCGCCCGCCTTTCGTACAAAAATAAGGTCGCCTGCCGAGTCCCTGCCGGACGGTGTAAAATCTATAAGTATTTCGCCTAAAGCCGTTATATCGTACTTCATAATTTTATCTCCTGCGGTATGGGTTTTCGGTTTTTGTAATAATAAATATTTTTAAATTCGAGCCTTGAAAGCTCGCTTAAGGCATAATCAAAGCCGTGCGCTATGCGCTCTGCTGTGTGCGCGTCCGAGCCCAAGGTTAAAAGATAGCCGCCGAGTTCCTTATACCGCTCTATTATCGGTATATCCGGCATAAGGGCGTTGTAATTTGTATCAAGGCAAGAGGTATTTATTTCCAGAGCAACACCTCGGCTTATTATCTCATTCAGTATTATATTCGTTTTATCGGCAAAATTTTTCAAATCCACCGCTATTCCGTATTTTCCGCTTATGTATCTTAATGGGCAGGTCATATGCGAAAGTACGTCGAAATCTGTCGTTTTAATCATTTCAAGCATATCGTCAAAATATGCGGAAATGTATTCGTTTATTTCGTTTTGTGAAAGAAGAGAAAAATCTATCCCGGAATACGGCTGTGTATAATTCTTGTACCTCACCGCGTGAACCGAGCCTAAAACAATATCGAAATCACTGCCCGCAATCACTTCCTCCGCATTCTTTTTATGCCATATTCCCTCGCCTATTTCAACCCCCGCAAGCACACCGTCACCCATTTCGTGAGCGCAAACGACTGACTTCTTTATAGGCGTTTTTACATCCCCGTCGCCGCAAAATTCAATATCACAGTGGTCGGTAATCGCAAACCCCGCTATTTGCCTTTCCTTTGCCGCCTTTAAGCTGTCATACGGATCACATTCGGAATCGTGGGAAAAATGCGTATGCGTGTGGCAATCGAAAATATTATGTGCAGGCATATTCGTCATTCCTCTATTGACAAATTTTAATATATGATATAATATACCTTTATAAGCGAACAATCAATAACCGCCGCAAAAAATGATTAAACGCTCAAAAAATTGAGCGTTAGGAGTTAAATATGAACAAAGAAAGAGAAAAAAGCATACTTGAAATTGCAATTAAGGAAAAATCAGTCACAGTAAAGGACTTAGCGCGAAGGCTGTATTCAAGCGAACCGTCTATCAGGCGTGATTTATGCAGTCTTGAAAAGCAAGGGTTACTGAGGCGTACCCACGGCGGAGCGGTGCTTAACGAAAACGCGCTTAATGAAATTAAAATTCCGTCTTTGATAAGAGAGCTTGAAAAAAACGATGAGAAAATTAAAATAGCACGAATAGCGGCAGATTTGGTAACGGATGAAAGCGTAATTTTCCTTGACGCCTCAACCAGCGCCTATTTTATGATTCCGTTTTTAACCGAAAAAAGAAATCTTATTGTTATAACCAACGGGATTAAAGCGCTCACGGCTTTAAGCGAAAATAATATTAACTGCATAGGCACGGGCGGCGAGGTTATAAATTCCTGCCTTGCCTTTGTGGGAGAGGAAGCCCACAGGACTATTGAGCACTACAACGCGGACTTTTGCTTTTTTGCCTGCAGAGGGATATCCGAAGACGGCAGGCTGACCGATATTTCACAGCCCGAAAACTTGGTAAGACTTAAAATGTTAGAGCACTCAAAGCAATCCTTTATGCTGTGCACAAGCGATAAAATGAATACGCTATACTATCATAACCTGTGCTCGGCTGATGATATAGGCGGAGTTATAAAGGCAGAATGAAAAATCACGAAAAATAAAAGCGACCCTAAGGCTTTAATACCTTTAAGGTCGTTTTTGCTTTATTATTATGTTCAAAAAAGCTTTTACTGGGCTTCCTCAAGGCTTTTAAGCTTGCTTATACAATCCTTGCAAACTGTAAAGCCCTCAAATTGAACACTATCTGCCAGTGAATCGCAGAAAATACAGGTAGGCTGGTATTTTTTTAGAATGATTTTGTCATCCTCCATATAGATTTCAAAGCTATCTATATCGTTTTCGACTTTAAGCTGTTTTCTGATTTCCTTAGGTATCACAACGCGCCCCATTTTGTCTACGGGTCTTATTATTCCGGTCGATTTCATTCATAACACCCCCTGTCATAGGGCATTATAACATAATACGCATAAAATGTCAAGATTAGACATTTTCAGCGGCAAAAGCCCTCTACCGTGTTTTTCATTTCATCCCAGTTTTCTTCCATTTCGGAAACAAGCTTTAATTGGGTGCGGCAGCGAACGAGATTATGCTCGGCATATGCTGTTTTAAAATATGTATCGCCGTCTAAGTAATCTGCCAAAAAGCGCATACCACATTCAATCGTCATCATTTTTGCACCCTCGGGCAGCAGCATAATTTCGCTGTTTTTAAGCATACCGCCGCAGCCGTCAAGATACCCTGCGGCATATGTTTTGAACTTTTCAAGGCTGAAATGCACCTTTGAAAGGTCTTTCTCGTCCTCAGCCGCAGTGCTTGCGCCAAAGCGTATAGAATCGCCGAAATCAGTTACCGAATACCCCGGCATAACCGTATCAAGGTCTATAACGCACAGCGCCTTGCGCGTAGCTTTATCAAGCATTACATTGTTGCTTTTGGTATCGTTATGGCTTACTCTCAGCGGCAAAAGCCCCTGCTTTTCACTGTCAATAAGAACAGAGTAAAAGCTGCTGCGCGCCTTTATAAAATCAATTTCACCTTGAACATTTTTTGCCCTGCCGAGCGAGTCTCTTTCAACAGCCGCAATAAAATCCGCAAAACGCTTGGGCGTATTATGAAAATCCGGTATAGTCTCATAAAGCTCGTTTACCGGAAAATCATCCAAAAATTTCTGAAACCTGCCAAACGCCACGGCGCACTGGTAAAAATCCTCGTTGCTTTCGGGCAATTCAAGGCAAATTGAATTTTCAATAAAATCATACATACGCCAGCAATTATTATCACTGTCGGTATAATGCGCTTTACCGTCGCGTGTTTTCACAAGGCTTAAGGTCTCACGCTCGCCGCAGCCCTTTTCTCTTAAAAAAGCCGTGACCTTTTCAATATTGCTCATAAGCTTATCCGGCTCTTTGAAAACGTCGGTATTTACCGCCTGCAAAATATAGCGCTTTTCGCCGTTATCCGTTTTGTAGGCTGCCGAATATGTATCGTTAATATGGCCGTTACCGTAAGGCTCGCAGCTTTTTAATATTCCCGAGGTTTTAAAATGCTCCAATGCGTTCAGTCTTTGCGCTTCGGTTCTTCTTTCCATTTATAATCACCGCTCCTTTTATTTAATTATATCCTTTAAGCGGCTGTGCGGTCAATTTTTTATCGGCTAATATTTATATGTTATCGGTTCATATTAAAGCGTGAAGATTTAAAAAATGCGTAGACAATACAATCAGGGTACAATGCTTTTTTGAAGAAACGGTGCAGTTATCGGCAACGCCCCCTCCGCTCACAATA
>URPQ01000041.1 GCA_900549755.1 uncultured Oscillospiraceae bacterium | reverse complement strand
CGAGTATACCGGCTTTATTTTTGAATCGTTTAAAGTAATGCCGCACTCTTTTCTTCTAAAGCCGCTTGAAAAAAAAGCTTTTTTTGCGGTGCTTGACGATTTCTTTCTTTACAATCCGCTTCATCGCCCCCTTTGGGTGAAAAGCGGCGATGATGTTTTTTGTTTTGAAACACACGATATTTTTTATCTTGAAGCGGATAATAAAAACTGTTTTATAGGCTTACGGAACGGAAAAGTACGGTGTAAAAAAACAATGGCACGCGTTTACGGGAATCTGCCGAAAACTCATTTTGGCAAAATAAACAGGGCTTATGTTGTAAATTTCAATTATATAACAGGTTATAACAATGAATGTATAAGCCTTGTAAACGGTAAAACGCTGCATATAAGCCGAAACTATTACAAAAGCTTTAAGGATGAATACAAAAGCTTTGCCGACCCGCATGTTATTTAAGTGTTGATTTTTTTGTAAAAAAAAGGTATTATATATGTTAGACGATTAAATTTAACGGAGGAAGCTATGTTAGAGCTTGAAAACATTTCTTTCAGTGCCGACTCAGACAGCGGCGAAAAAGAAATAATTAAAAACATAAGTTTGAAAATAGACGAAAGCTTTGTTGTAATAACAGGGCCAAACGGCGGCGGTAAATCCACCCTTGCCAAAATAATTGCGGGCATTGTAACCCCCTCTTCCGGCAGAATACTCCTTGACGGGGAGGATATAACCGGCTTGTCCGTTACCGAGCGCGCAAGGCGCGGCATCAGCTTTGCATTTCAGCAGCCGGTGCATTTCAAGGGACTTACGGTGTATGACCTTATCGGTCTTGCCGCAGGTAAACAGATCGGAATTAACGAGGCGTGCGAATATCTTTCGCAGGTCGGTCTTTGCGCGAGGGATTATATTAACCGCGAGGTCAATTCTTCCCTTTCGGGCGGCGAGCTTAAAAGAATTGAAATAGCAACCGTGCTTGCCCGCTCTACCAAGCTTACTATTTTTGACGAGCCAGAGGCGGGAATCGACCTGTGGAGCTTCGGCAACCTTATAAAGGTATTTGAAAAAATGCACGCAAAGCTCGGCGGCTCGGTAATGATAATTTCTCACCAGGAGCGCATTTTGAATATTGCCGACAGAATAATAGTTATAAGTGCGGGGTCTGTTAAGGCAGACGGTGTAAAAGCGGATATTTTGCCCGACCTGCTCGGCACGGTTGATACGGGATGTCGCGTTACGGCGGGTAACGATAAGGAGGACTGCATATGAACAGCACAGAGCTACAGCTTTTGCAGATAATCGCCGATATGGGCGACAGCACCGACGGCGCTTTCAACATCCGCGCAAACGGGCAGCTTGCCAACCGCCGGGTTACGGAAAATATCGATATAAAAACAAAGACCGATAATCCCGGAATAGACATTATAATTAAACCGGGCACCGTGGGCGAAGACGTCCATATTCCGGTAATTATAAGCGAAACCGGTCTCAGCGACCTTGTTTACAATGATTTTTATGTGGGTGAAAACTCCGACGTTACCATAGTTGCGGGCTGCGGTATTCATAACTGCGGCGAAAAAGAGTCGCGGCATGACGGCATACACACCTTTTACGTAGGCAAAAATGCCAAAGTAAAGTACATTGAAAAGCACTACGGCGAGGGCGACGGAAACGGCGAAAACGTTATGAACCCCACCACAATAGTAAATATTGAGGACGGCGGCTACATGGAAATGGAAACCGCGCAGATAAAGGGCATAGACTCAACAAAGCGCGTAACCCGCGCTACTCTTGCCGCAGGCGCAACGCTTGTTATTCACGAAAAAATTATGACCCACGGCAGCCAGACTGCCGAAACCGATTTTTCGGTTGATTTAAACGGTGAAGACTCGGGCGCGAACGTTATTTCCCGCTCGGTTGCAAAGGGAAATTCGCGGCAGAAGTTTGTTTCCATGATAAACGGAAACAACCGCTGCAGCGGACACACCGAGTGCGACGCTATTATTATGGAAAACGGAAAAGTAAGCGCACTGCCCGAGCTTACCGCAAATCATATTGACGCTTCCTTAATTCACGAGGCGGCAATAGGCAAAATAGCGGGCGACCAGCTTATAAAGCTTATGACGCTCGGGCTTACCGAGCAAGAGGCGGAAGAACAGATTATAAACGGATTTTTGAAGTAAACTACCGCCGCATATTGCCCGAGTGCATAACGGTAATGAACTTTACGTCTTCAAGCATGCAAACCGTTGTCTGGCAACCGGCGCTTTTCAGCACTATGTGGTCTGCGCCTACGTTTATCAGCTTGCCCGTTCTTTTCTCAACCTTACCGCATATTACCGATTCAACCGTTACGGGCTTGCCTGTTTGTCTTTTCAGGTATTCGGTAATTTCCGCGGCGTCATCCCTTTTATCAAAGCTTTTTAAGTATTCGCCGTAGGCTTCAAGGTCGCGCTCACTTAAAATACTGCAAGGCATTTTTTCATTCATAAATATCACCCCCCTCTCATTATATGAAAGTACCGCGTTTGCGGTACAGTAAGGAGAATTGCATATATGTCCACACCGCATATAAACGCCGAAAAAGGCGATTTTGCCAAAACCGTTTTAATGCCGGGCGACCCCTACCGCGCGGAATTTATTGCGAAAAATTTTCTCGACAATGCGCGTCTTGTAAACGATGTGCGCGCTGTTCGCGGCTATACCGGCACCTATAAGGGCGCGCCCGTTTCGGTTATGGCAAGTGGAATGGGTATGCCCTCTATAGGGATATATTCCTATGAGCTTTTCAATTTTTTTGACGTGGAAAATATTATTCGCATAGGCTCTGCGGGGTCGTATAGCGAAAATGTGAAATTAAGGGATATTGTTATAGCCGAGGGCGCCTGCACCGATTCAAACTACGCAGGTCAATTCGGTCTGCCGGGCACATTCGCACCTATAGCCGATTTCGGAATACTGCGCAAAACGGTTGAAACCGCCGAAAAAACGGGGCTTCGCTACCATGTGGGCAATATATTATCAAGCGACCGCTTTTACGGGGATAATTCCCTGCCCGCCGCTATGCGCCCGCCTGAGTGCTGGGCTAAAATGGGCGTTTTGTGCGTTGAAATGGAGGCAGCGGCGCTCTTTATGAACGCGGCGGTTGCGGGGAAGCACGCGGCGGCTGTTTTTACAATTTCCGATTCGCTTATAACGGGCGAAGCAATCACCGCCGAAGAGCGGCAGAACAGCTTTACCGATATGATGAAATTGGCGCTTGAAACAACGCTTTTATTATGAAAATGAGTTTAAAAGAAAATTTACTTGAATTGCTGCAAAAAAGCAGCGGAGAATTTTTATCGGGCGAAAGGGCGGCGGAAACGCTCGGCGTCAGCCGAACCGCCGTTTGGAAAGCCGTAACCTCCCTGAAAAACGAGGGCTATAATATAGAGTCGGTAACAAACAGGGGCTACAGGCTCTCTGCCGATACCGATGTTTTATCCGCCTATGGCATAAATAATTTTTTGGGCAAGCAGGCGAAAAATTACGATATTTCGGTGCTTGGCACCGTTACTTCAACAAACGCCCTTATAAAAACCGAGGCAGCGAAAAACGCGCCCGAGGGCAGAATTATTATAGCCGCCGAGCAAACGGCGGGCAGGGGGCGCTTCGGCAGGAGCTTTTTCTCCCCCACCGGCAGCGGGCTTTACATAAGTATTCTTCTGCGCCCAACGCTGCCCGTAACGGCGGCGGTATCGGTAACGGCGGCGGCAGCCGCGGCGGTTGCCGAGGCGGTTGAGACGGTGAGCGGCAAAAAAGCCGGAATAAAATGGGTAAACGACGTGCTTACAGACAATAAAAAGGTCTGCGGAATTTTAACCGAGGCGGCGCTCGATGTTGAAAGCGGCGCGCTTTCTTACGCGGTGCTGGGCATAGGCGTAAACGTTTACCAGCCGCAGGGCGGCTTTCCCGAGGATATAAAAAATAAAGCCGGTGCGCTTTGCGACACAAAGCAGCCAGGGCTTAAAAATCGGCTTGCCGCCGAAATTATAACGCGTTTTTTCGGGTATTATTCTTCGCTAACCGCAAAAACATACCTTAATTCTTACCGCGCAAGGTGCATAGTGCCGGGTAAAAAAATTACGGTGCTGTCGGGCAGCGAAGAAATACCCGCGCTGGCGCTCGGTATTGACGATGACTGCCGACTGCTTGTAAAATACGAAGACGGAAAAGAAGAATATCTTTCATCGGGAGAAATAAGCATACGCTTATAGGCAAGCGGTGTTTTCCTATCTTTTCCGATAAAATGATTCTTAAAGGTATTGAAAAAACACACATAATATGATAAAATTCTTTTGTTCATTTAATCAGCACATTATTGGAGTGTAAAAATGCAGGAAAACAATAAAAATAATTATAGTATAAATTTAAAAGAGCTTACCGATTTTGCCCTTGGAAAATGGAAGCTTTTCATCTGCTTAGCAGCGCTGTTTATTGCGGCAGCTTATGTCTATTCATCATTTTTAGTGACTCCCCTTTACGATTCCACGGGAAAAATTTACATAATGAATAAAAATTCCGACGGCATAAGCACCGCTGACATTTCGGTTTCCACCTACCTTACAAGGGACTATGAAAACCTGATAGCCGACAGCGCGGTTTTAAGCGAGGTTTCCGCAGAACTTGGCAAAAAGTATTCGGTAGGCGAACTTAAAAGAGCCGTTTCGGTAAAAAACCCTGATGGCACCCGGTTTATTGAAATAACGGTAAGAACCGCCAGCGCAAATGATTCAAAGGTTATAGTAGATACCGTTTGCACCGTTGCTCAAAAAAAGATTATAGAGCTTTTGGGGGTTGACCGCGTTACTATTGTCCGCAAGGGCGCCGTTGCATCGCACCCCTCTGTACCAAACACACAAAAAAATATACTGACTGCCTTTTTAATATCCTGTCTTGTATTTCTATTTACCGTTTTTATAGCCTATTATTTCGACGATAAAATAACCGAGCCCGAGGATGTTGAAAAGTACCTCGGAATAAGCGTTCTCGGCAATATTCCGTGCAATAGATCAAGATCACGTTCAAAGTAAAAAGGCGCCCGTGCCGGAAAGGAATAAAATGTTTGTAGATGAAATAAATCAAAATGATATCGCTTCGGGTTTAACCGGCAGTGCTGCCGGCAGAGTGAATTTTAACCCCTCTGCCGCGGGCGATTATCTTACAAATGAAAACTATAAAACACTACGCACAAACCTGTTTTTCTGCGGAGCGGACATTAAGGTCATTTTACTTACAAGCTGCCGCGAAAACGAGGGCAAAAGCACAATTTCAACAGAGCTTGCGAGAAATCTTGCCGAGGCTGATAAAAAAACGCTTTTTATTGACGCGGATATGCGCAAATCGCTTTTGCAGCCCCGCAATTTAAAGCAGCATAACCATATGGGGCTTTCTGAGTTTTTATCGGGTCAGGCAGAAATTAAGGATATTATTTACAACACCAGGACCCCGATTTTGATGTTATTTTCAGCGGCAGATTTCCGCCTAATCCGGTTGAGCTGCTCGGCGGTAAAAGATTTTCCGCGCTGCTCAGCAATATGCGGAACATATACGATTATGTGATAATTGACACCCCGCCGCTCGGCACGGTTATAGACGCGGCGGTTATGGCACCTGCCTGTGACGGCGCTATAATGGTTATAACCCCAGGCAAAATAACAAATACAGAGGCGCTTGAGGTTAAGAAACAGCTTGATAAAAGCGGCTGTAAAATTCTCGGCGCAATTCTTAATGATATTTACGGCAAGCGCACAAAATACTACAAAAAGTATTATAAAAAATATGAGTACTCCACGTCCGGTAAAAAAATACGCCCGCGTTGAACTCACGAAAGGAACTGATTTTAAATTATGAGTAAAATTTCAGAGATTGATAAAAACCTTGCCGTAAGCGATACGGTATCTGAAAACGGGCTTATCTTTCGCAATTCACTGTCAGCGCCTTTTTCACTTTACGGTCTTTTACCGGTAACTCCCTTTCTCCGCTTTCCGCTTGAAACGGCTAAAAAGGTAAACCCCGGTGTTGAGGGGCTTTGCCGCAATACCGCCGGCGGAAGACTCCGTTTGCGACGGTGCGATAATGGTTATAGCCCCTGGAAAGGTTTCTTCATCCGAAGCCCTTGACGTTAAAAATCAGCTTGATAAAAGCGGCTGTAAAATTCTCGGAGCAATTCTTAACGACGCTTACGGAAAGCGTTCAAAATATTACAAAAAATACTATAAAGACGATTACAGCATACCCTCAAAGAAAAAACGTTCCAAATAAAAATAAAAGGATTTGGTTTTAATTATGTATCAGATTACCGAAATCGATAAAAATTTAGCGGTAAACGCCACCGTATGCGAAAACGGCATTGTTTTCCGCAATTCCCTGTCTTCCCCCTTTTCGCTTTGCGGGCTTTTACCCGTAACCCCGTTTTTGCGCCTGCCGCTCGAAACGGCGCAAAACACGAATTCCGGCGTAGAGGCGCTCTGCCGCAATACCGCCGGCGGAAGACTCCGTTTCAAAACAGATTCAAAGCGTATTGTTCTGCGCGTCTGCTATGACGGTATTTGCCATATGTCGCATATGCCGCTCACCGGCAGCACCGGCTTTGATATGTATATATACTCAAACGGCGGTTATTCCTATGCGGGTTCTTTCATTCCGCCTACCGATTGCAAAGACGATTTCAATTCGGAAATTACCCTGCCTGATAATTCCATGCGCGATATTACAATTAATTTCCCGCTTTATAACAGTGTAAAAACCGTTTTTATAGGGCTGGAGGAAAACGCAAAGCTGCTTAAAACCGACGGCTACATAAACGAAAAGCCGATTGTTTATTACGGCTCTTCCATAACCCAAGGCGGGTGCGCTTCCCGCCCGGGAAATTCATATCAGGCGCTTATTTCCCGCCGCTTTAACCTTGATTATTTCAATTTCGGTTTTTCGGGCAGCGCAAGGGGCGAAAAAGCTATGGCTGAATATATAGCAGACCTGCCTATGTCGCTTTTCTTTTTGGATTACGACCACAACAGCCCCGACCCCGAGCATTTAAAGGCGCACCATGAAAAATTCTTTTTAACCGTGCGCGAGAAAAACCCCGATTTACCCGTTATTATGGCTACTAATACCGATATTCCCCGCTCTCCCGACGCCGAGCGCGACACCGCCGCGCGCCGCAGGGCTGTTTACGAAACCTACGAAAACGCGCTGAAACGCGGCGACCGCAACGTAATGTTTATTGACGGCGGAACGGTATTTACCGAGGCTCTTAACCTCACCGCCCCGGCAGATAGCTGCACTGTTGACGGCTGGCACCCAAACGACCTCGGCTTTGCCTGCATGGCAAAGGTGTACGGTGATGCAATAAAGAATATGCTGGGTTTAATTTAACATTCCATATAAATTATTAGCCGCTTATATGCAGAACAACGCCCGTTAAGTTTTTACACTTAACGGGCGTTGATTGTTTATACCGCAAATATTCGGTTCGAAGCTATAAAACTACCTTTAATTCGCACACACCGCAGTTATCGCTCATTGCAGTAAGTTTAAAGCTTTCCTGACCCTTTTTCGGTTTCACGGCTACGCGAATTTTGCCCATATACATTTTGCGCTCGGTGTTTGCAACATTGTTATGGTCGCAGTTATCAGAGCCTGTGCCTATAATTTTTGCGGGCGCAGTGACAGAAAAATGAACATATTCCGCCGCGTCGGGCACAGCAAGACCGTTTTCATCAACACATTCGCAGGTAAACAGCGCTATATCGCTGCCGTTTGCGGTAAAATCGTTATCCTTTATAAGCCTTAAGGCTACAGGTCTGCCGGTAGTTACGCGCTTATCGCCGCATACCTCATTGCCGCCGATATAACCCTTTACTTCAAGTGTTCCCGCTGTATATTCAACGCTCCACTCGCCGTGACCGTATTTTTCAATCTGCTGTTTGCCAAGCGTCTTACCGTTTAAGAAAAGCTCCAGCTCCTCGCAGTTGGTATAAACCGTAACAGGTATTTCCTTGCCCTCAAGTCCTTTAAAATTCCAGTGCGGCACTATGTGCGCCATAGGCTCAGCCGACCAGTGCGATTTATTCTGATAAAACGCACCCTTTTTTTGCAGGAATAAATCAAGAGCACCCGAGCAGGAGCACACGCGAGGCCATGCCGCCTCTCCCCTGTGCTCAACCGCCGCCCACTGGTAGCAGCCAAACACATAAGAGCGCTCACGCAGGAATCTATAGGTTTTCTCGCGCCCTAAGAACCAGTCGTTTGTATCTCTGTCCTTATCCTGTATTCTGCCGGAAACGGCTGTATCAAAGTTCCAGTCGCGCGTAGTACCCGTAGCGCAACATTCCGAAGCGAATATCGGCTTATCCGGGCGCATTTTATGAACCGCGTCGTAAATGCTTAGGTTATAGTTTATTCCTATAGCGTCACATTCATCATAAATTGTGGATTTATCGGGGGTCTTATCCTCAGCCGCAGTAATAGGTCTTGTATAGTCAAGCTTTCTTATCTGTGCGGCTATTGCTTTGTGCAGCCGTTTGCCCGTATCGGTTATATGGAAAGGCTCCTCATTGCTCGTGGACCACATTATAACGCTCGGTCGGTTGCGGTCGCGCTTTATAAGTGAGTCAAGCTGCTCCATAGCCTCCTTCGTGCTTTCAAACCACCTTGCCTCGTCCATTACCAAAAAGCCCTGCTCGTCAAAGGCATCCATATAGCTTTCTGTCTGCTGATAATGGCTTGTGCGGTAGCCGTTAGCCCCCATTTCCTTCATAAGAGACACCTTGTATTTTGCTATGTTTTCGGGCACGGCAAGTCCTGTAAGCCCGAAATCCTGGTGCGAGCACACACCGTTTATAAAGGTGGGCTTTCCGTTTAAAAGCAAGCCCTTTTCGGCGCTTATTTCTACTGTTCTAAAGCCTATACGGGTAATGTTTTCATCTATTTCTTCACCGTTTAGCGTCAGCACGGTTTTAACGGTATAAAGGTTGGGGTTATCGCAGTCCCACAAAAGCGGATTAAGTACCTCGGCGCTGTATTTTATAACGCCCTTATCGCGCAGCTCCACCGCGCCCTCGCCCGCGCCGACAGCCAAAACAGAGCCGTCCGCGCCGATAACGCGGCTTTCTGCGGTCACGGTTTTATTTTCATAATCGGTATTTACAACCGTGGTTTCAAAATTTATCTGCCAGCAGTTGTCATCAAGTTTTTTATAGGGTGCGTACACGCCCCATAAATCTATCGCAACAGGCTCTGTAACATTCAGGTGAACATCACGGTATATTCCGCCGCCCTGATACCACCAGCCCTCAAAGCCCTCGGTATTGACATATACCGCAATTATGTTTTCCTTATCATAATAAACATAATCGGTAATATCTATTTCAAAGGTGTTATAAGCGGAAAAATTGTGGTACATAAGGCAGCCGTTTAAGTATACGGTTGATTTCCCCGCAATACCGTCAAATCTTAAAAGCGCACGCCTGTTTTCGCTGCCCTCGGGCATATTAAAATGCTTTCTGTACCACGCGTTATCATAGTGCAGATAACCAAGAGCACAGTTTTCGTTTTCATCGTTATCCTGATACACCACATAATCGTGCGGCAGGTCAGTCCACACCCATTTTTCGTGATTGATCAAGCCGCCGCCGTATGAATCGGGAGTGTCAGGGTAATTATACGCCGCAGGTCCCGACCTTTTACGCTCGGTTTTGCTTTGTGAATATATAAAGCCCTTATCCTGTGAAATGGGTTCCGCTATATCTCCCTTATGAAATCTCCAGCCTGTGTTCAGATTTATATTTTCCCGCATAGCTTTTCAAAACACCCCTAAGGTTAATTTTCTTTTTTAAGAATAATTATTGAAGATTTATTTTCGCTGTTATTTACAAAATACCAGCCGACATTCATAAGGTAGTCACCGCCGAAGCATTTATCCGTGCCCTCACAGCGGTAACGCGCCGATTCATCAAGTCCATCAAGGCGTATGTATTCATCGGGTGCGTTCGGTGTGGCTTTGCTGCTGTTTACCGTTAATATAACCGTGTTTTTATCCTCGGCTATAAATTGAACCGCGCAAATATCCGAATCAAACGGTGAGCATAATCTGTAGCAATCGCCCTTGTGGAAAATCTCGCCGTATTTGCGGTAATCCTTAATTGCTTTTTCAGCCGTTTCAAGCTCTTTTTCGCTGCACCCGTTAAGGTCAAGCTCAAAGCCGAACTGACCCGGCATTGCCACGTTGCACCGCATTGCAAAGCTTGTTATTCTGCCCACCTGATGATTGGGAACGGCAGAAACGTGCGCGCCCATAGCGCTGTAAGGGTAAACCACGCTTGTTCCGTACTGAATTTTAAGGCGCTCCACCGCGTCGCTGTCATCGCTGGTCCAGGTTTGCGGCATATAATAAAGCATACCGGGGTCAAACCTGCTGCCGCCGCTTGCGCAGCTTTCAAAAAGCACATTCGGGAAACGCTGCGTAACGGTTTCAAGCACCTTGTAAAGCCCTAAAATATAGCGGTGCATTACCTCACCCTGGCGCTCTCCGCTCCAAAAAGCAGAGCCCGGTGCGGACATACAGCGGTTCATATCCCATTTTATATACTCAATATTCGCGCGCGACAGTATTCCGCACAGGGTTTCTGTTATGTAATTGCAAACATCATCCCTTGAAAAATCAAGCGTATACTGATTACGCACCTCATACGGCTCTCTGCCGTTTATGTGCAATATCCAATCCGGGTGCTTTTTATAAAGCTCTGTTCCGGGATTCACCATTTCCGGCTCAAACCAAAGCCCGAAGCGCATACCGAGTGAATTTATTTTTTCGGCAAGTCCCTCAAGACCGTTCGGCAGGCGGTCGCGGTTTTCATACCAGTCGCCAAGCCCGTTATCATCCTTTATGCGGCTGCTGAACCAGCCGTCATCAAGCACCATAGTGTCAATTCCTATTTTTGCCGCTCTTTTTGCTATTCCCACTATTTTTTCTTCGTTAAAGTCAAAATAGGTGGCTTCCCAGTTGTTTATAAGCACAAAGCGCTCGGTGTCTCTGTACTTACCCCTGCAAAGGCGTGTGCGGTAAAGCCTGTGGTATATTCTCGACATTTCACCTATGCCGTTTGCCGAATAAACCAAAACCGCCTCGGGCGTTTGAAAGCTATCGCCGCTTTCCAGCACAAACTGAAAATTTGCTGGGTTTATGCCTATATACGCGCGTACTCCGTTGTACGGATTTCTTTCTGCTCCGGCAATAAAGTTGCCGCTGTAAACAAGGCTGAAGCCGTAAACATTCCCGTGCTTTTCATCGGCATTTTTATCGCACAGCGCAATAAACGGGTTATGAAACGGGCTGCTGCAGCCGTAGCGGCTGCCGACGCTCTGATTTCCGGGGCGCACCGGCTGCCTTGTAATATAGCGTTCCCTTGCCCATGTGCCGTCAAGATGCATAAGTTCAAGCTCGGGGCTGCCGTAAAAGTCCACTGCGGCGCTCAGCGCCGAATCAAGCAGCAGCCGCTCCCCGCGGTTAATAATTTTCACACTGCGGGTTATAGCGTCGTAATCCTCAAAAACCGAATAGGATAAAACTATATCCACCTTCTGCAATGTATCCTCAAGCCGTACAGTAAGGGTATCTACCCTGTCGCCCGCCTCGCAGTATACCGCAGGCAAGCCGTCAATCCCGCTTTTCCCGGAGGATATATTATAATCCCTGTATTCAAATCTTGAAACACGGCTGCCGTCGGAAAATGTAAATTCCGCCGCAGGAATACGCATATCCGCATTTCCCCAGGTGGAATATTCAAACGGAAGTATATCCGAATTTTTACCGTTAATATCCGCGGGCACAAGGCATCTGCGCATATAGTTATACTCATCAGCCTTATCAAGCGGATTTTTAAGTCTTTTACCCCAATAGCGGTGTAAAAGGTATTTTCCTTCGGCTACCTCCATAGCATATGTTGTGTTTTTGGTATTGAGATAAAATATACCGTTTTCTTTTTCAAATATTATCATTACATCACGCAGCTTTCAAAAATAGTTATACCACATAACCTTTAATAAGTAAACATTTTTTCACCTTTTTTTAACATAGCTATGCTGCGCGGTTATTTTGCTTTAAAAACAGTTTTCACTCCGTTTTCCTCATAAAACAGGTCTATACCGACGCTGTTTTCTTCACAACAATCACCCACGGTCTTTGCCGCCGTAATATATTCGCAAATTGAACGGTTTGTTGCATACCATATATCGTTCTTACCGGAAAGCTTTTCGCAAAGCGCCTCCATATCAGCCCAGCGGTCAGTGTCGCTTTTATCAAGCTCATAGGAATGTCCCCAAATATAAAAAAGCTTTAAATCCTTGCCGCCGTCACTCAAAAATTCATCGGTAAGTCGGTTTATTTCGGGGTCGTGATCGTGGCAGGTGGGGTGCCATTCCAAAAAATCCGCAGGCAGGTCAAAGCGGTGGGTATCATTTACCGTTCTTGCATAAATAATTCCCAGACTTTTAAGCTGCTTAACGGTTTCGGCATTATATTCACCGTAGGGGTAGGCAAACCCCGTGGCTCTTATTCCGCAAAGCTCGCCTATTTTTTTGCAGTCATCTGAATAGCTGAAGATCAGGGCTTTTGACCTAAAGCCGGGAAATAATAATTTTTTTCATAACAGTCTCAGCTCTTTATTCGCTGTATATATTAAGCGCTGCAATATCACATTTCGGAATATATCTCTGCGGAAAATCTTGAAAGCTATATAAGCAGCCCCGATTTTCTGCAATAGGCTGTAGTAATTGAGTGGGTATTAGCTCTAATATCTAATTTTGTGAATCTGTTATTTATCCGTAATTCTTTTTAATGCTCCCTTTTCAAGCCTTGATACCTGCGCCTGGGAAATTCCTATTTCCTCTGACACCTCCATTTGGGTCTTGCCCTGCATAAAGCGCAGAAATAAAATATGCTTTTCACGCTCGTTCAGATTTTTAATGGCCTCCTTGAGCGCTATTTCGTCAAGCCAGTTTGAGTCGTCGTTGTTATCCCCCACCTGGTCAAGCACATAAATTGTATCGCCGCCGTCGGAATAAACGGGGTCGTAAAGCGAAATAGGGCTTACAATGCTTTCAAGCGCTATTACCACATCCTCCTGCGGCAGCCCCAGCTCTGCGGCTATTTCCTGAACGGTAGGCTCGGTCTGCTTTTCGGCTGAGAGCCGCTCCTTAACCTGCATTGCCTTATACGCCGTATCCTTTATTGAGCGGCTTACTCTTATTGAATTGTTATCCCGCAAATAGCGGCGTATTTCACCTATTATCATAGGTACGGCATAGGTGGAAAAACGCACATTCTGCGTAACGTCAAAATTATCAATTGATTTTATAAGGCCTATGCACCCCACCTGAAATAAATCGTCAAGATTTTCCCCCCTGCCGGTAAATCGCTGTATAACGCTCAAAACAAGTCTTAAATTACCGTTTATAAGCTCCTCGCGCGCCGCCTTATCGCCTGCGGCGCTTTTTTTCAGCAGTGCTTCCTTTTGCGCTTCCTTTAAAAGCGGCAGCTTTGAGGTATCAACTCCGCAAATAATAACCTTGTTTTTATACATATCGGCACCTCCGTAATTCTCAATAAAATTATTGCCGATATATGCCGCCAATAAACTTTATATATTTTTTTTGTTTCGACAAATTTCACTTGTATTTTTAAATTCGGCGGTAAATGCCTCAGTTCCCCGCCGATTTACATATTTTGTTTCTTTTTTGTTACTTGTAATGCGGCGTAATAAGGATTATAATATAGATTGCTATTGATTATTTTGGGAGTGAAAAATGTGTCGAATAATGTCTATGTGATAATTCCCTCGCTCAACCCAGACGAAAAGCTGAAAAGAACCGTCAGCGGAATGTTGAACGCGGGGTTTGAAAAAATCATCATAGTAAACGACGGAAGCGATAAAGAGCATCTTGATAATTTCCCTCATTCGGATGAGAATATAACCGTTATACACCGTCGGCAAAACCACGGCAAGGGAGCGGCTTTAAAGGTGGCTTTCCGCCATATTTTGCGCAACTGCCCCGACGCTGCGGGCGTAGTAACGGTTGACGGCGACGGTCAGCACAGCCCCGTGGACGCAGCCGCCTGCGCCGCCGCGCTTGACGGAATAGGCAAAGGCGCCGTGCTCGGCTGCCGCGATTTTTCGGGTGAAGACGTGCCGAAACGCAGCAGAATGGGCAACCATATGACCTCTTGGGTATTTAAAGTGCTTTGCGGCATGGAAATATCCGATACCCAAACAGGGCTCCGAGCTTTTCCCGTATCTCTGCTGCCGCTGCTTTTATCGGTAAAGGGTGACCGCTTTGAGTACGAAACCAATATGCTGCTTAAATTCAGGCAGTGCGGCGTTAAAATAAAGGAAGTGCCTATTGAAACTGTATACATAGAGGAAAACGCAACCTCGCATTTCCGCCCGATACAGGACTCCCTCAGAATTTACCGATTTATACTTGTGTATTTTTTAAGCTCGGCTATATCCTTTATTGCTGATTTATCAGTATTCTACCTTATAATGAAGCTGCTGGGCTCTGCTATGGGCAAATGGGCAGAGCTCGGCGCCACCGCCATAGCAAGAGTTTTTTCCTCGCTTATAAATTACAATATAAACCGTACAAAGGTATTCAATTCAACCGCAAAATCGCACGGCAAACTTGCGCGCTACTATGCGCTTGCAATTCCGCAAATGTTTATTTCCGCCGGGCTTGTAACCCTTGTATCGCACTTGCTTAAAGCTACGCCGTTCCTCGCAACGGTTATCAAGCTTATAATAGATACGGTAATTTTCTTTGTCAACTACCGTATTCAGCAAACATGGGTCTTTGCGGAAACAAAAGGCAATAAGGATATGGGTAAAAAGAGAAGAAGAAAAAAACTTACCGCCGGAACGGTTATAAAGAGAAGTCTCTTATCGCTCGGCACAGCTATTGTAATGGCGCTTGTTTTCGTTATTTCCGCGGCGCTTATGATTTGCTACGGACCGAGCAAAAGCCTGCGCAATATGACGGTTATAATGGCAAAGGAAGCAAGCGCCACAAAATGGATACCCACCCTGTTTTTGCCCGCGTCTACGGTAAATAAAATAATTGCGGACAGTGAAAAGGTAAATGTTGACGTAATAGGCGCGGACGACTATAAAAACACAAGCTCCGACGAATGGGAGAACGCGATTGACGGTATGAAGCTTATATACCTCAACGAGTCCAAGTTTAAGGGCTATCTTTTACTTATACGCGACCCCAAGCGCGTAAGCGTGGGTACATCATCGGAAAATTACGCCTCGGCTACGGCGGGCGCCAGAATTTTTGATATTGTGAAAAAATACAACTGCACGGTTGCTATAAACGGCGGCGAATTTGCCGACGCGGGCGGTCAGGGCACCGGCGCTAAGCCTATGGGACTTACCTATTCGGGCGGCAAAAACGTTTGGAACGACGGACTCAAGCGCTCTTTTTTCGGCTTTGATAAAAACGATAAGCTTGTCTGCCGCGAGGGTATGACTAAAAAAGAAGCGGATGAGCTCGGCATACGCGACGCGGTTTGTTTCCAGACGGGCAACGTGCTTATACAGCAAAACGGCAATGATATAAAGCTTTTCCATGCCGATAACGACACCGGCACCGCGCAGCGCACAGCTATAGGTCAGCGTGCGGACGGCACGGTTATAATGCTTGTAACCGACGGACGCTCGGTTGACAGTATAGGCGCTACAAGAAACGATGTTATAGACCTTATGGTTTCCTACGGCGCGGTAAACGCGGGAATGTTGGACGGCGGCTCCTCGGCTATGATGTACTACCGCAATTATTTTGATAAATATTCTGTTGATAAATCGCAGCTTGACCCCTACCAGCTTAAAGGGCTTGTAAACAGATACAAAGCGTTTACCAACCCGCGCAGAATACCGACCTACTTTATTGTATCGGAGGAAAAGAAATGAGAACCCGTTCTTTGTTTTATAAAATTTACTTTTCCGCCATTGCAATTTTCGTTGCGGCACTTATAGTATTCCTTTTCGTATTCGGCAGTTGGCTTAAAAAATACGAGGCGGCGCAGCCCGAGCAGATAATGTCGGCTTTTATGAATAATGACGTTAAAAGCGGCAAATTATCCGCCGTGAAGGATAAATACCATATAAACGTTTCAAAATACGAAACAAACGAAAGTCTTGATAAAGCCCTTTCGACTGCTACAAAGGATAAGGAGCTTACCTTTGCAACCTCCTCAATCAAGCCCGAGGGCTGCGACCTTGCCTACTCGGTAAAATCGGGCGACAGCAAGCTTATGAGCGTTTATTTAAAGCGCGACGATAAAAAGCGTTACTCAATTTCGGGAATTGATTTTGACAAAAAGCTTTATAAAACCTATAAAATTTCCGCCACGTCCGATGCGGAGATATCGGTAAACGGCGTTACCGTTAAGAACGAGGACCGCAAGAACGAAGAGCTGCCGGATATTAACAATGCGCTCACCAAAGGCTCGAATATAATAAACAAGCAGATAATAACGCTTGATAATATGCTGAGCGACGAACCGCAAATAACGGCGAAAACGGGCAGCACCTCGCTCCCGGTGGAAAAGAACGGCACTGTTTACAACGTGGTTCAGGAATTTGCGGAAAAAGAGGCGGTAGGCAAAATTGCGGGCAAGGCGGCAAGCGTTTACGCCGAGTATATGCAGAATGACTCCTCAATGACGCAGATTCGCAAATATATGGCCACAGATACAAAGTTTTATAAAAACTTGCGTACAAGCCTTGTTATATTCGTTCTTGAACATGATAAATATGAAATAAAGGACCTTAAAACCTCTGATTTTCATAAATACAGCAACGACCTGTTCAGCTGCCGCGTTACCCTTATAAACGAGCTGACGCGCAAGGGCGAAAAATATCAGGATCACTTTGATAAATATGTATATCTCCGCCGCGACGGCGATACATACAAGGTGCTTGATATGCAGAACACGGGAGATAAAAAAGATGAATGATTTTGAAATAAATATACTTAATTTTATCCAAGATACTTTTGCCTGCCCGTTTCTCGATAAGGTAATGCCTATAATAACCCTTTTCGGCGATAAGGGCATTTTCTGGATTGCGGTGGCGCTTATTCTTATAATAATAAAAAAGACCCGCAAAACGGGTGTTATGATGGGCACAGCGCTGCTTTTGGGGCTTATAATCGGGAATGTAATACTGAAAAACGCCATTGCGCGAACAAGACCCTATGATGTAAACACAGCAATGCAGGCAGAACTGCTTGTAAAGGCGCTTTCGGACTTTTCGTTCCCCTCGGGGCATACCCTTGCCTCGTTTGAGGCGGCAACCGTGCTGCTTATAAGGGATAAGCGTTTCGGTATTCCCGCGCTGATACTGGCGATACTTATAGCTCTTTCCCGCCTGTATCTTTATGTACACTATCCCACCGATGTTTTGGCGGGCGTGCTGCTCGGTGTGTTTATCGGTATTTTCGCCTGCTTCCTTGTGGATAAAATTTATAAACGGTTCGAGCGGAAAATAGCTTAAGACCTATAATTTCAGCCTGTCGGTACCGCGTCCTTGCGGATGAGCTGCCGCCGCAAATCGGGTGCGGTGTGATGCAATGCTCCGCTTTCGGACATGATCCGACAGGCTTTTTTAATAAATTGTGAATTTGCACAGTAAGACCGAAAAA
>URPQ01000040.1 GCA_900549755.1 uncultured Oscillospiraceae bacterium | reverse complement strand
CGTGCTTTCGTTCTTTATAGGAGTGCTTGTAATGCTGCTTATAAAATACGCAATTATTAAGTACGGCTGCCTGCAAAGCAAGGCTGCAATTTATATTTCGGCAATTCTTGCGGGCGTGTTTACAGTGCTGTTTGTGCGCTGGAGCTATTACCCGCCGCATATCGGGCTTTTCAGTAAGCCTACACCGTAACATCGGCGTAGATTGGAATAAAAAAGTAAAATTACCACACATACTTTTGCTTTACGCAGTAGGGGTATCCAAAGGGGAGTTTGCCCCTTTGGTTGTTCAGGAGGGTTCCCGACGGCTCTTTCCCCTATTTCTGTCCGCACAGAAACCGGGTGCCCTGCGCGGCACGAGCGCAAAACGCTCTTATTAAAGATAATAATTAAAATATCCTCATATTATAATGTTTACATTTTAATATTAAGTCATCTCCCTGTATTATATAGGCAGGGGGATGATTTTTTATGACCGAATACGGATATGTACGCGTTTCAAGCACAGACCAAAACGAAGAAAGACAGCTTATTGTTATGAATGAAAGCCGCGTGTCAGCGGGCAATATTTACATAGATAAGCAGTCGTACAAGGATTTTGAACGCCTGCAGTACAAAAAAATGCTTAAAAGGCTTAAAGCGGGCGATCTGCTTTATATTTAAGCATTGACAGGCTCGGGCGCAATTACGAGGAAATTCAAAACCAATGGCGAATACTCACCAAGGAAATAGGCGCCGATATTTGCGTTATTGATATGCCGCTTTTGGATACGCGCAGCGGCAAGGATTTAATGGGAACGTTTATCGCCGACCTTGCCGCTTTAAGGAAAAATTTATTATTGCAATAATAAGGTAAAAACATAATAAATTTCAATCCGATTTAGGCACCCTCGTCAGAGGGATACAAAGCAGCCCAGCCACACTGCGGGGAGCAACCCCCTCTGTTTGCTTACGCAAAATAATGGAGCCTATCAGCAGTAAAAGATTCGCAAAAAATTGAATTATTGACATTTTACACCCGCTCATATATAATATTTTTATTAAAAATTAAAAAGGGGTTTATGTAATGGAGAGAGAATCTTTCAAATCGCGGCTCGGTTTTCTGCTCGTCAGCGCAGGCTGCGCAATAGGCATAGGCAACGTTTGGCGTTTCCCGTTTATTGTGGGGCAAAACGGCGGCGGAATTTTTGTTCTTATTTATCTTTTAATGCTGGTTATAATGGGTCTGCCGGTTTTAACAATGGAGCTGGCTGTAGGCAGAGCAAGCCGCAAAAGCGCGGTGCTGGCTTACAAGGCGCTTGAAAAGCCCGGGCACAAATGGCACATTCACGGTTGGTTTGCAATAATAGGCTGCTATGTGCTTATGATGTACTACACTACCGTTTCGGGTTGGATGCTGAACTATTTCTTTAAGTTTTTAATCGGCACCTTCCACTCAGGCAGCACGCCTGAATCGGTATTAAGCTCTTACAGATATGAGGACGCGGGCAGGGTTTTCAACGATATGTTGGCAAGCCCCGGTGAAATGGGCTTTTGGATGGCTATAACAGTTATTGCCGGAATACTTATTTGCAGCACAGGCGTACAAAATGGGCTTGAAAGAGTAAGCAAGGTTATGATGAGCGCGCTTTTCGTGCTTATACTCATTTTGGCAATACATAGCTTTACCCTCTCGGGCGCGGGCGAAGGGCTTAAATTTTACCTTGTGCCGAACATAGAAAACGTTAAATCAGTAGGGCTGGGCAATGTTATAGCTGCGGCTATGAATCAATCGTTCTTTACTTTAAGCCTTGGAATTGCGGCAATGGAAATTTTCGGCAGCTATATGGGTAAGGAGCACTCGCTGATGGGCGAGGGCGCGCGCATTTGCGGGCTTGATACCTTTGTGGCGATTTCCGCGGGGCTTATAATCTTCCCTGCCTGCTTCAGCTACGGAATTGAAGTAAATCAGGGGCCCGGGCTTATTTTTGTTACACTGCCGAATGTATTTGTTAATATGTCAGGCGGCAGAGTTTGGGGCGCGCTATTCTTCCTGTTTATGACCTTCGCCTCGTTCTCAACCGTTATAGCGGTGTTTGAAAACATAATGTCCTCCTGTATGGATACGCTCGGCTGGAGCAGAAAAAAAGCCGCTCTGATAAACGGCGTTGTAATTCTTATAGCAAGTATTCCCTGCGTTCTGGGCTATAATTTATGGAGCAATGTTCACCTTATAGGCGGCAGGGATATTCTTGACACCGAGGATTTTATTGTAAGCAATATTCTGCTGCCCCTGGGGTCGCTGGTTTACCTGCTTTTCTGCGTTACAAAATTCGGCTGGGGCTTTGATAATTACAGAAAAGAAGCGAACACCGGCAAGGGCTTAAAGGTTGCTAAATGGATGAAATGGTACTTTATTATCGTACTGCCCATACTTATACTTGCAATATTTATAATAGGAATTATAGGCTAAAAGGAAACAAAATAAAATAGGCTCCCTCTAGCGAGGTTGCTCCCCACGGTGAGGCTGGGTTGCTTTGCACCCATAGGCTCCCTCTGACGAGGGTGCGGGTGTCCGGTGGACACCTCTGCAAAGAAGAAGCACCAACCGAGGCGGCAGCCGAGATGCTGTCAGCCGTATGGCTGACTGAAGGGTATATTGGAGCCTATGAATTGACAGCACACTAAAGCCGTGATTTAACAGCTAAATTTAATAATCACAAAAAACAGGCAACCGATTTTCGGTTGCCTGTTTGCTTAATCATTTTAAAATCAATTGCAGATTGTAAGCTCGGTGTCCTTATCGAACAGGTGAATCTTAGCGGTTTCAAATGCAATTGTAATCTTATCGCCGGGGCGAGCGGTATTTGTCGGGCTAACGCGAGCGTTAATCGACTGACCCTCGCAGTTCATATAGAGGTAAGTCTCGGCACCCATAAGCTCGGTAACCTCAACGTCAGCCTCTACTAAGCCGTCCTTATGGATAGCTATGAGGTCTTCCTCGTTGTGAACGTTCTCAGGACGAATACCCATAATAACTTCCTTGCCGACATAAGCCTCAAGGCAGTTATCCTTATTCTTAGAAGCCGGGAGTTTAATTTTATACTTAACACCGGCGCGGGTCTTTGTATCTTCAGAGCCAAACTCTACGAGATAATCCTCGCCCTCTTTAAGGAGCTTAGACTCGATAAAGTTCATCTGCGGAGAACCGATAAATCCGGCAACGAAAAGGTTGCAGGGATAGAGGTAAAGGTTATTCGGGGTATCAACCTGCTGAATAAGACCGCTCTTCATAACAACAATGCGGGTACCCATTGTCATAGCCTCGGTCTGGTCGTGGGTAACGTAAATAAACGTAGTACCCAAGCGCTGGTGAAGCTTAGAAATTTCGGTACGCATCTGTGCACGGAGCTTAGCATCCAAGTTGGAAAGCGGTTCGTCAAGCAGGAATACCTTAGGCTCACGAACTATTGCACGTCCCAAAGCAACACGCTGACGCTGACCACCGGACAAAGCCTTCGGCTTACGCTCTAACAGGTGTGAAATATCAAGAATACGAGCTGCTTCTTCAACGCGGCGCTTGATCTCATCCTTCGGGGTTTTGCGAAGCTTAAGACCGAAAGCCATATTGTCGAAAACAGTCATATGAGGATAAAGCGCGTAGTTCTGGAAAACCATCGCTATATCGCGATCCTTCGGAGCAACGTCGTTAACAAGCTTGTCACCGATGTAGATTTCACCGTCGGAAATTTCCTCAAGACCTGCTACCATTCTCAGGGTAGTGGACTTACCGCAACCTGAAGGACCAACGAGAATTATAAACTCTTTATCCTTAATCTCCAGGTTAAAATCCGAAACAGCCGTAACGCCGCCCGGGTATCTTTTGTATACGTTACGCAAAGACAAACTTGCCATATTGCAGCCTCCTAAAAAAATTGCTTGAGTTTACTTTGTTATTATACCAAAATGCCTTTAAAAATGCTATGCAAAATATATCCAATGTTAAAAGAAATGTTTTGTTTAATATGCATATTCGGCCGTTATTCGTCGGAAAATATACTTCCAAGCATTTCCAAATCGGTCTCTGAACACGCACCCTCGGGCAAATTTTCCGGTAAATGTAAATTACCCACCGCCGTTCTTTTAAGCGCGTTTACTCCGAGTCCTACCGTGCCGAACATTCTTTTTATCTGGTGATATTTTCCCTCGCAGATTTTAATTTCCGCGGTGTTTTTATCCACACGCTTTAAAAATGCTTTGCGGCACCTTGTTCCGTCCGACAAAATCACCCCGTTTAAAAATTTTTCCGGCATATCTGGGGTTATATCGCCGTCCAATACCGCGATATAGGTTTTAAAAATTTCTTTCTTTGGCGATAAAACCCTGTGGGCAAAATCCCCGTCGTCGGTTATAATGAGCAATCCTGTAGTGTCCTTATCCAGTCTCCCCACGGGAAAAAGTCCGTTCCGCCGCAGATTTTCGGGAATCAAGTCAATAACCGTCCGCTGCCGCGTGTCTTCGCTTGCCGAAAGCACCCCACGCGGCTTATTCATAACAATATAAATATACTTTTTATAGCTTAACGCCTGTCCGTCAAGGGTGACTGTATCAGCGTTTTCGTCTATTTTAAAATCCACGGCTTTAACCGTTGCGCCGCCTACCGCCGCCCTGCCCCTTAAAATCGCCGTGCGGGCGTCCTTGCGGGAAATATTAAGCTGTGAAGAAATAAATTTATCAAGTCTCAATTTTCTTTACACTCTCACTCGAAAGCGGCAGCATAAATCCGTCAAGCGCGGTTGATGAAATATCACCGCCGATAATGCAGCCGTTTGCAACAATAAGATTTACAACCGTATTCGGTTCATCTGCCAGTCGGTATGTGTAAACACACGCTTCCCTGCCGTGAAAAGGCGCAAGGTCAAATCCGGCTTTTTTCTGCAATGAATTATACCTTTCATACACCTTGCCGAAGCTTTGTGGAATTACCGTTTCCTTTGAGGAAATCGCCGTTTCCTCTACATTGCAGCCGAGGCTGTTCATATAATCCACCCGTTCGGCGTTTGTAGAGCCGTTAATACCGCCGCCCGACAGCGCCGTGACCCTACTTAAAACGGCAAGCGCCGCTATAAGTGAAAGCAAAATTGCCGCAAGGCTTTTTTTTGAAAAGGTTATAAAAAGTTTCATATTTACTCCCCCGTAAATAATATGCGGGGGTCAGTGCCTATATTCGCTCAATAAGGCAAACGGCGTGCGCCGATATGCCCTCTAGGTTACCCGTAAAGCCCAAGCCCTCCTCGGTTGTAGCCTTAACATTAACGCAATCAGGGTCAATGCCGCAGTCAGCCGCTATATTTTTCACCATTTCGGGAATAAAAGCCGCAATCTTTGGCTTTTGGGCTATAACCGTGGCGTCTATATTAACCGGCACAAAGCCGCGCTCACGCAGCAGCTCCGCGGTTTTTCTGAGCAGTATGCGGCTGTCAATATTACAAAACGCGGGGTCGGTATCCGGGAAATGCTTGCCTATATCCCCCAGCGCTGCCGCGCCGAGCAGCGCGTCGCAAACGGCATGGAGCAGCACGTCCGCGTCAGAGTGCCCCAAAAGCCCCATTTCAAACGGAATTTCCACGCCGCCTATAACAAGCCGCCTGTTTTCCGCAAAGCGGTGGACATCATAGCCGTGACCTATTCTCATTCCTTTTCATCCTTTAAAATAAAATATTCCGCAAGCGCTATATCTTCGGGCGTGGTTACCTTTATGTTTTCATAGCTGCCGGGCACGGTAAACGGCTTATGCCCCGCCGCCTCCATAACCGACATATCATCAGTAAACCTGCCGAGATCCACCGAGCTTTCAAGCGCCGCGCGGTAATCGGAAACATTCACGCCCTGCGGGGTCTGCACCGCTACAAGTGTATTTCTGTCAGGCGTTGACAGCACGTTTCCGTTTTCGTCAACCCGCTTTACCGTATCTTTCAGCTTAACGGCGCAGGTTACGGCGTTATGGGTACTGAGGGCGGATATAACGCTGCATATAATTTCATCCGTCACAAACGGGCGCGCGCCGTCATGAATAAGCACGGTTTCGGCATTTTCGGGCAGGCGCTCCAATCCGTTTTTAACCGATTGCTGGCGGCTTTCCCCGCCGCATACAATATCGGATAGCTTTTTTATGCTATACCCGTCTGCTAACTGCTGCATACTGAAAAGCTCATCCGGCTTTACAACGAGAATAATATTTGATATTTTGCTGCACTTTTCAAACTGCATAAGAGTCCTTATTATTAAAGGAACACCGCAAAGCAGCGCGGTTTGCTTGTTTATGCCGTTCATACGCGTTGACGAGCCTGCCGCCACCACTATAACGGGCACGCCGCCGTCTGCCGGTAATTCTTCAATTTCGTATTCAAGCTTAAATTCCGTTTCGAGCATATATAAAACCTCGGTCTTTATTTATCAAAAAAGCTCCCGATATAAGGGAGCTTTGCAGTTTTCAGAGATATAAATTCGGAATTAAGACCTACTCATTTTAAAATTCCGCATTACACATTCCGAATTTCGCTTTAAAAAGTTATTCTTTCTCGTCTGCGTCGGTATCGTCTTCACCGTGGCAGCAGCCGCAGTCGCAGCCGTCAAAATCAAATTCAAGCTCTGTTCCGCAGTTCGGGCAGGTTATCCCGTCTTCTTCGAGCATATCCTCATCAAGATAAACCGTATCGTGGCAGGCTGGGCACTCTATTTCATAAAGATCCTCGTCGTCGCAGCAATCACAGTCGTCATCGCAGCAGTCGCAATCGTCGTCGCCGTAAACAACATCCTCAACATTGGAAAGATCCTCGTCAACAGCGTCAAGCTGCTCCATAAGCTCGTCGCAGCCGTCCTCTATTTCGCAAATCTCGTTTGTAATATCGCCCAGCACATCAATAATAGCGGCAAGAACCTTGCCCTCCTTGGTGCTGTCGTCAAGTGCGAGACCCTCGGCAAGACCTTTAATGTAAGCTACTTTCTCACAAATATCCATTTTGCAAACCTCCGTTTTTAAATTATGCGCGTTCCATATACTCGCCTGTGCGGGTATCAATTCTTATCATATCGCCCTCGTTTATAAAGAGCGGAACGCGAATTTCAGCGCCTGTTTCAAGCGTTGCGGGCTTGGTGGCGTTGGTAGCGGTATCGCCCTAAAATCCGGGATCGGAAGCGGATACCTGAAGCTCAACGAATGTGGGCGGCTCTACACCGAAAACCTTACCCTTATAGGAAAGGATTTTGCAAACCATATTTTCTTTTACAAACTTAAAGTTATCGCCCAGCTCGCTGCCGTTTATCGGAACCAGCTCATAGCTTTCCTGATCCATAAAGTAGTAAAGATCGCCGTCGGAATAGGAATATTCCATATCCTTTCTCTCAACAAAGGCAGTCGGGAATTTTGCGGTAGGGTTATAACTCTTTTCAACAACCGATCCGGTAATAACGTTTTTAACCTTTGTTCTTACGAATGCGGCGCCCTTACCCGGCTTTACATGCTGAAATTCAATTACCTGAAGAACGTTGCCGTCTTCCTCAAAGGTTACTCCGTTTCTGAAATCTCCGGCACTAATCATATTTTTTAATTCCTCCAAAAAAGTTAAGTCATACTGAAATTATAAAGCTTTTCGGAGCATTTGTCAAGTTTTTACTTCTTTTTCTTATCACCGTCCGTATTTTCATCGCAATCGGTCTCAATAACCCCCTCATTAAAGCCGTGCGCAACGGTGGGATACATATTTTCGGTATCGGCGGTAGACTGTATATTGTATGTGCCGTAGCGGTTTACCATATCGAACGCGGTTTCGGGCATTCCGGTAATCGGAACAGACGATACATCTATAACCGGCTTGCTTTTTTCTTTTTTATTTTTCATTTTCTTCACCCCGAATTATTATATGTAATTAAATCGGTATTCCGTATGACAAAAATTAGAATTACACATATTATATATAAGAGGTGCATTATGGAAAAATTATGTAACATTTTAAATCAGCCGCCAAAAGCTGCGGCTTATATTAAAGGCAGTGAAAAATATCCCGATATATTCGGAAGAGCGGCATTTTACAGCATAGGCAGCTCTGTGCTGGTGCGCGCGGAAATTACAGGTCTGCCGCAAAGCGAAGATAAGTGCGCAAATCCTGTTTTTGCCTTTCACATTCACTCGGGCGGAGAATGTTCGGGGAACGCGGAGGATCCCTTCAAAAATGCGGGTATGCACTACAATCCATACGGCTGCGAGCACCCTTACCACGCTGGCGATATGCCGCCGCTTTTCGGTGTAAACGGCAACGCGCTTTTAATTTTTATGACCGACAGATTCAGCATTGAAGAAATAATAGGCAAAACCGTTATAATACACCGAAAGCCCGATGATTTTGCAACGCAGCCCTCCGGAAATTCCGGTGAAAAAATTGCCTGCGGCGTTATAGAAAGGCTTTTATAAAAAAGCGCACCGTAAAGTGCTGAACTGTGCTTTACGGTGCGTCGTTTTTTGTAATAAAGTAAATGCTATTTTATACTTCAAAATTCATACAGCTGCGCGACTTTATATACGGGCGGACATATGTATCCACAACCGCAACATGAAGCGGATTTACCGAATAATAGGCAAGCGCTTTTTCGGTTGTGAAGGTGCTGTCGAGCATCATATCAGCATTTGAGCCGCTCAATTTTCCGGTTATAACCTCAATATCTTCAAGACCCTCTATTTTCCCTTTAAGTCCTTCAAGATTTTTCTTTGCGGCAAGGGCGGTTTTAAGCTTTTCCTCTGCCGTAAGCTCATCGGATAATTGCCATAAAACAATATGCTTTATCATATTTATCTCCCCTTAACGGAGCGGTTTTGCCGCTTCGTTAAAAAATTTTATTTTAAACTCTTTCAACCTTAATAAGGTTGGTATTGCCCGATTTACCGTTTGTAACGCCGCCGGTAATAACTATTTTATCTCCGTCGCAAAGTCCCAAAACCTGTTTTGTAAGCTTTTGCGCATTGTAAAAAAGCACATCGGTTGAGGGGTAGTTTTCGCACATCTGTGGGGTAACCCCCCACGAAAGCGAGAGCTTATGCCAGGTTTTTTCGCTTGTGGTAAGCCCCACAATATCAACAGGCGGGCGGAAACGCGAAACCATACGCGCGGTCATACCCGAAAGGCTGCAAACCGCTATCGCCTTAGCGTCAATATCTATTGCCATACCGCAGGTTGCGTGTGAAATTGCGTCAACAGTGTTTTTAATTTTGAATTCGGACGATAAAAAGCGCTTTTCGTAGTGTATATTTTTTTCGGTGTTTTCGGCAATCCGCGCCATTGTTCTTACCGCCTGAACGGGGTATTTGCCCGCGGCGGTCTCGCCCGAGAGCATAATCGCGCTTGTACCGTCGTAAACCGCGTTGGCAATGTCGGATATTTCCGCGCGCGTCGGGCGCACATTGTATATCATAGATTCCAGCATTTCAGTAGCCGTAATAACGCGTTTGCCGAGCATGCGGCATTTGGTAATAATCTTTTTCTGTATCGCGGGCAGCTCCTCAAAGGGGATTTCAACCCCCATATCGCCGCGCGCCACCATTATTCCGTCGCACACGCCGCTTATTTCTTCAATATTATCAACGCCCGAGCGGTTTTCAATTTTCGCAATAAGGTCGATACCCAAGGCGCCCAATTCCGAAAGGTAATTTTTAACGTCCAGAAGATCCTGCCTGCAAGAAACAAACGAACAGGCAATAAAGTCAATATCATGCTCTATTCCGAACTTAATATCCTGCTTATCCTGATCGCTTAAATATTTCTGTTTCAGCGTTTTGTTGGGGAAGCTCATGCTTTTTCTGTCAGACAGTTCACCGCCGATTATCACGCGGCAAAGAACGTCGGTATCGGTTTTATCGGTCACTTCAAAGGATAAAAGTCCGTTGTTCAGAAGAATAATATCTCCCTTTTCAAGATCGTGCGGCAGTCCCTTATAATTCACCGAAACGCGGGTTTCATCCCCCTCAACCTCATCGGCGGTAAAGGTAAAGGTATCGCCCTCTTTAAGCGTTATCTTGCCGTTTTTAAAGGTTTTAATGCGGTATTCGGGTCCTTTTGTGTCAAGCATTATCGCTATGGGCAGTCCCAGCTCTTCGCGCACCTCCTTAATAAGCGCAATCCGCTTTTCGTGGTCGGCGTGCGTGTTGTGCGAAAAATTAAGCCGCGCAACATTCATACCCGCCTTGCACATCTCAATAAGCGTCTGCTTATCCGAGCAGGCAGGACCCAACGTACATACTATTTTCGTTTTTCTCATAATTCTTCACCCGTAAGCTCTTTATAATCGTTTGCAATGTCCTTTTCCGCACTCCGCATTATTTCAAGGGTGTCACCGAGCAGCTTATCAAGCTCCCAACCCAGCATTTCAGCACCCTTTGAAATAATTTCTCTTGAACATCCCGCGGCAAATTTTTTATCCTTAAATTTCTTTTTCAGGCTTTTAAGCTCCATATCCGAAACGCTCTTTGATGGTCGCATAAGAGCCGCCGCACCTATAAGTCCTGTAAGCTCATCGCAGGCAAAAAGTACCCTTTCCATTTCGTGTTCAGGTTTTATGTCAACCGTAATTCCGTATCCGTGTGAGCACACTGCGTGTATAAGCTCGTCGCTCGCGTTTACCTCGCGCAAAAGCTCAGGTGCCTTTATGCAGTGCTGCTCGGGATATTTTTCAAAATCCACATCCTGCAAAAGCCCGACTATTCCCCACTCTGCGGCTTCATCTGCGTAGCCGAGCTTTTCGGCATAGTCCTTCATAACGTTTTCAACCGTAACAGCGTGCTGTATGTGAAACTTCTCTTTATTGTATTTGAGGAGCAGCCCGACAGCCGTTTCTCTTGTAATTCCTGTATTCAAATCCAACTTCTCCCCCATTATAATTTTTACCTGATTATACCATATTATTCAGCAAAAAACAAGTACCGAAACAAAAAAATACGGCTCAGGGTAATGCTTTACCGTGAGCCGTATTTTTTCACTGTTCCAGCTGTTTTCCCAAAAACGATGCCGCAACCGAAGCCAGCTTTATATCGCTGTCGCTCGGTATTTTGCCCTTATCCGATGACAGCACCACCGCGCCGCTGACGTCACCCGAAATGAGTATCGGCGCCGCCACCGCGATTTTTTGGTCTATGCCCTCAATAGCCGGGCTGTGTTCCCCTTTTTTGAAAACCTCTACCCGTCTGCCCTCCATTATATCCTCAACCGTTTGCGTAACCCTGCGTTCAAGCACTTCCTTTTTTGAAACACCCGCCGCCGCTATGCAGTGTTCGCGGTCACATATGAGAACATTCAGGTCGGTAGCGTCGTTAAGCGCTTCGGCATACTGTGTGGCAACGCTTGATAATTCGCCTATCGGTGAGTATTTTTTAAAAATAACCTCCCCGCTGGCATTCGTGTAAATTTCCAGCGGGTCGCCCTCTCTGATAACATTGACAGTAAAGACCTTGTCCGCGCGGTTCGCGGACCTTTGGGTAACTGCGATATCCTTACTGCCCGACTTAAAATTTACGGTGTGCTCCGTATCCTCAAGCGACAAAAGCTCGTCCACATCGGATTTGAGCCTGACATTCAAATGATCCTCAAACACCGTGATTTTCTCAACGATCAAGCCGATGTCGCGCTTGTCGAGCTTTTCTTTTTTAAGCACTCCGTCAAAGACCTCGATAACCGTTTTCGCCTTTCGGTTGGCGGTAATCATATTGTTGCGCATGTTGTTGACATCGCCGAATTGCTTTTCGAGCATTTCAATGCGGGTGAGCAGCTCTTCCTCCATCTCGTCATAAAGCGCCGCCTTGGTTCGGCTTTTGGCGTCGGACAGTCCCGCGTCAATCAGCATTTTTTCTTTATACAGCGCTTTGAGCTTTGCTTTTGCCTCGTTAAGCTGCGTTTCAATGCTCTCAACCGTCGCGCCGAGCTGTTTCTCGCGCTCGGGCTGCTCGTCAATCGTTTTTTGCAGCTCGTCAATCATTCCTTTGCAGTTATCGCGCACGCGGAGGATAAATTCTTTTAGAAGTCTATCAAGTACATCCACACGGATATGGTGCGAGGTGCAGCCCTTGAGTCCGCGCTTGTGGTATGTACCGCAGGTGTAGGCAGGCGAGAGGTCGGGGCGGGACATAGAGAACATCGGGCTGCCGCAGTCGCCGCAGAACATAAAGCCGGAATAATCGGTGGCGTACTTCTTCTCGCCGCGATAATTGCCCTTTGAGCGCAGCTCGAGCTGCGCTTTTGTGTAAGCAAAGGTCTTGCCGTCCACAATCGGCTCGTGCGCGTTTTCAATCACGATATTGTCCTCATCGCCGAGCTTTACATCCTTGCCGTTAATGCCCTTGCGCGTGTACTTGCGCTGACGGAGCGTGCCGATGTAAAAATCGTTTTTTAGAATTGCCTGCACCGTGATAATGCTCCATTCGCTGCGTGCGGTAAGCTTGGTTGCCTTGCCCTCGGCTTCCTTTTGGGCAATCTCATTTGCTCGCGGGGTCGGCACGCCGCCGTCGGTCAGGTGATTGGCAATTTTTTTGTACCCCCAACCGAGATTGTAGAGTCTGAAAACCTCGCGCACGACCTCCGCCGCAGGCGGGTCGATCTCGTATGTCATTTCTTTGGTTTTTATAATGCGGTAGCCGTAAGTCACGTCGCAGCTCCGCTGCCCGTTTTTCTGTCGGTTGTCTATCATCTGCTTGATTTTTTTCGAGGTGTCGGTGACCGGCATTTCGTTCATCAAAAATTTGAACTGAATGAGCATCCAGTCGTCGCGCGTGGGGTAGTCGATATTGTCGCCTATCGAAATAATGCGAATACCCGCGTCGCGCAGCGTTTCAAGCTCCAAAAGCCCTAAGCTGTTGCGGCGTGAGAAACGGGAGAAATCCTTGACGATTAAGATACGCACTTCACCGTTTATCAGCTCCTTGCGCATTTTCTGATAGTTTTCGCGCTGAGAAAAGGTGTAGCCGCTTCGGTCACGGTCTTCATATATTTTAAGCTCGGCATCGGGAAACTCTTTGGCGATAAAATCACGAATAATCCGCTTTTGGTTTTCAATACTGGTATTTTCGTGGCTGTCTTCCTGCAAATCCACCGAAATTCGAGCATATCCGTCTATTTTCAACTTTGTTTCTCCTTTCTGCATTTCTAACTAACAACATTGTAATACAATCGAAGCAAAAAGTCAATACGTATCAAGAGGAATCTTGTTGCCAAGTCATTTATGTTCGCTACTATTGACAAAACAGCATTAAGTGTTTATAATAGAAAACATAAGGAGTGAGTGCAAATGAAAAATGCAGCGTATAATATTATGCCAGATACGGAAAATATTCTTAAAACCATGGGCGAGCAAATAAAAATGGCACGGCTCAGAAGAAAACTGTCTGCAACATTGGTCGCCGAGCGTGCGGGAATCAGCCGTTCAACGCTGTGGAAGGTGGAAAACGGCAATCCTTCGGTTGCCGTCGGTATTTATGCCGCCGTTTTGCACGCGCTCAACAATATGGATAAAGACCTCTTAAAAATCGCAGGAGACGACGAACTCGGCAGAAAGCTGCAGGATATGGATTTAATGGGCAAAAATAAAAGGTAAGGAGGCAAGGCATGAAAACGATTTATGTATTTGATGATTTTTCGGGCGACACGCCCGTGCATATGGGTAATTTATATGTTGATGTCATTAAAGGCGGCGAAAGCTATTCCTTTGAATATACAGAAGAATGGTTAAAACAGAATAACGGGAACACGAGCATTGACCCCGATTTGTTTCCCTTTGTCGGAAGACAGTTTCCGAACGGAAATAGCATTTTCGGCGTCTTTTCCGACGCTTCGCCCGACCGCTGGGGACGGGTTTTGATGAATAAAAAAGAGCGCAAGCTTGCCGACCGCGAAAAGCGCAAGCCGAGAAAGCTTCTTGAAAGCGATTATCTTTTGGGCGTTTATGATGAGACACGAATGGGCGGCATTCGCTTTAAAACAGACCTCGACGGAGAGTTTTTATCCTGCGACAGGGAGACCGCAGCCCCACCATGGACAACGCTGCGCACATTGGAGGAGGCTTCCCGTCAGTTTGAAAACGACGAGTCGCTGAACGAAAAATGGCTGAATCAACTGCTCAGACCCGGGTCGTCGCTCGGCGGCACAAGACCCAAAGCCACGGTAACCGACACCGAGGGGCGGCTGTGGATTGCGAAATTTCCGTCTAAAAACGATGAGAACAACACCGGTGCATGGGAAAAGGTTGCATCCGATTTGGCGAGACTTTGCGGACTGAATGTCCCTGAATCCAAGGTTGAGAAGTTTTCGAAATACGGCAGCACATTTCTTGTAAAGCGCTTTGATCGTGATAAAAAGAAAAGAATTCACTTTGCCTCGGCTATGACCCTGCTGGGGAAGACAGACGGCGCTTCCGCCGCCGACGGAACAAGCTATCTTGACATTGCGTCGTTTATCAAATCAAGCGGCAGCAATCCGAAAGACGATTTGGCTGAGCTGTGGAAACGAATCGTATTCAACATGGCAGTTTCAAACACAGACGATCATCTGCGGAATCATGCTTTTATATACTGTAAAAGCGGATGGAAGCTTTCTCCTCTGTATGATGTAAACCCCGTGCCCTACGGCGACGAGCTGTCTTTAAATGTCAACGAAACCGATAATATGATTTCGGTGCCGCTCGCAATAGAAACCGCACCTCGGTTCGGCATTGAAAGTCAAAAGGCAAAAGAAATTGCCGCCGGCATACTTGATACCGTAAGGGGCAATTGGGAGATGTTAGCGGCAAAATACGGGATCTCGCACGCGGATATTGAGGATATGCGCCCCGCATTTTCCGAGTGTTACAAATAAATTTATAGGGAACATTTGATAGGGTAAATCCCCGCAAATGTTCCCTATTTTTAACTCTCTGACTTGCAGTCAAATGAAAAGTGATATTTAAAAATGTTAAGAGTTATGTACGCGGCAAAGCTGCCGCTTTTGTTTTATCTCGCATCGCGCGATTTTGAAGTCTTTGCGCGCGGTGTCGGGTTATTAAGATTGTAGGCAAGCAGTTCTTTGGTGTTTTCCAAAAGGTCGCCGTCGCCCGATTCATAAACGCAGACGAAGATTTTCTTTTTCCTGCAATCGGCAATAAACTCCTTTAGCTTTTGCTGCTTTGCCTCGTCCCTTTGGTCGGCATGGGAGCACCACACCTTTGCCAGCTTCAGTTCGTTATCCATTACAAATTCCATTTTATCAAACTCCTCACATTTTCATTATTGGTTAAATTTGGTGATTTCATTCACCGTGACGGTTATTCCGTCAGCCGTTTCCGAAGATGTTAATCGAAAATTTGAATTTGAAACGGATAGTTTCGGTTTATCTCGACAGTGTTTTGTCGGTTTTTGCGTCGCGCATACGGTAGCCGTTTGCCCACTCGTATGGGTCGTTGCCGCGCTGAATATTCTGCTCGGATTTCAGCAGCTGTTTGATTTTCGTCTCATCGGTAACGAGCGTTCCTGCGACCTGTTTTTGAAAGCGCGGATTTTTGAGCATTTCGGTGCAGCGGTTTCGCTTTTTAGTGTATTCAGCAGCTTGTTCGGGCGTTTTGGCACTTTTCAGCTTGTTTTTCCAGTGTTCGCGATAGGCTTGCACCTCGGCGATTTTCAGCTCGCGGTCGGAAATATAAGCCCGCACCTCGTCTATACTCCCGAATTTCTCCTGCGAGAGCAGCATCAGCTGACGTGTGTACCTCTCGGCAAACCGCACGGTTTCACGCACTTCAGGCGATTTCGGTTTCATACAAGCCGCAATAACACATTCGGGCACCTTAGTTTCGGGCAAGAGAAGCTCCACCGCCGACTTGATCGTCTGAACGGTCAAATCCAAAATCAGCACAAACAGCACCGCATAAATTTCGATGAGCGACGCGCGGTCAACATTAAAGCTGTATAACGCTTTCCGCAAATTATATTCCGGCGGCGGTGGGTGCTCATCCACCCAAGTATAGGTAAACTTATAAAATCGGGCTTCGTACCGCTGATTGGTGTTCAGTCGGCCATATTGCAGATTCTCGTCGAGCCTTTTAAAAATTGCCGATCGGTCGTATTCTTCTCCGAGCCTATAAAGCCGTGTTCCGCGTTTTGAACCGAGCGAACGAATTGTCGCATACTTCACATTAAATCCGAGATATACGCGGTAGCCGAGCTGCCGCAGCGCAGTCTCAAACTCCGCCTCGTTGCAGCTGCAGGAGAGTGCCTCGTCAATTGCCTCGCGCATAAGATTGTATTTGGTCGGCTCTCCGTTTTTCTCGGCAAAATAAATTTGTCGCGGCGCGCGCCTGCCTGGTTTTTCAATCACCGTCAGCCCCTCGCGGCGGCACATCTCATCGGACAGCTGCCGCATGCGGTAATACTCGCGCTTATTGCAGTCATATTTTTTGCCGTCCCACAAACACACCGGCTGAAGGACAAAGTGGTTGTGCAGCGTTCCCGTGTTAAAATGAGTTGCAACCAGCACTTGATATTTGTCGCTCCACATCTTTTGCGCAAGCTCAACGCCGAGCCTGTGGCATTGCTCCGGCGTAACCTCTCCGGTTTTAAAACTTTGGTACGCGTGGTAAGCCACATTGCCTCCGGTTTTGCCGAACCGTTCCTGCACAGCGAGCATCTCGGCAAGCGCCGTTTTCGCATTGCAATTGACGCCCGTCACGGCGTAAAATTGCTCGTTTTCGTCAACAGTCTTGTGCTCGTCCACCGCGTATCCGACGACCCGCGCAAGATCATGCGTCATTGTCTTTTCGGGATTGCCTGCATACTTTACCACATCGGCAAGGCTGCCCTTAACCTGCCATATCTTCGTCACCGCCATTCGCATTCACCTCCTTTCCGCGGTAAATGTCCAAAAGAATCTCTTGCGCCTTTTCAAGCGGACCCGTGTACTTTTCCGTGCCGCCGTAATCGGAAAGCTGCATCCGCACTGTGCCGATAATTCTGTACGCTTCTCCGAGCACCTCTTTCGGCAGCTCTGCAATTTTGCGCTCTAAGGCGCAGTTTCGCACATAGTCCGAAATGCTCAGCCCACACCTTCGCGCCTTGCGCTTTATAACCTCGGCTTCGGTCGGATACACTCTGAAATTTATTTGTTTTGTTCGCTCCCGCATTTTTAAATCACCTCTTTTCTTACTGGGGTATAGGGGGCGCGGGTGTCCGGTGGACACCTCTGCCGCAGGCAGAAGCGCTGACCGAGCCGGCAGGCGAGAACGCCCCTTTCGCACGAATGTGCGCTCCGGTTTTGGCTATACAAAACCTATGCTCGCTATTCTTACGCATTTTACAGCCGCGTATAGCCACGGCTTTTCAGTCGCCCATAAGCACCACTCCTTTCTTCCTCTCACCTAACGTCAAAATCGGGAGAAAATATGCATAGTTTTCAGAAAAATATTTTTTGATGATGAGATTTTTTGCTCCGCTTTTCTTTGCCGTTTTCTCGAACTGCTGTTTCTTTACCATTTTTTCTGAGGTTCCCGTACACACTTTTTGTAAAAAGAAATTGCACGACCATATCCCATTTGGTCGGTTATTCAGTTGTCAAAGAACATTTCGGGCCTGATTCCCTCGACTTGTTCATACGCTCATATTCACCCGCCGAGCTTTTCAACCCTCTATATTGGATTGCTGAAAAACCGCCGAAAAATTAACCCCCACAGTAAAACTTTTTTCTTGGTAGACTTTTCAGCCCCTACTTATCAAGCGGCAGAAAAATACTTGTTTTGAGCCAAATATTTTTTAGCGCATTTAAAAAACGGCAAAAAAATCCCTCCCGTGCAGTAGCACGAGAGGGAGCATATAAATATCTACTTTTATATAAAAATATAAGACACCGCATAAAACAGATCACGTTGTTTTCATACGGTGTCTTGGTAGCAACAGCTTTTTATAGCTGTTCTGTTTTGGACTATACTGGGCAATGATTATAAAATAACAACTTGGAGCTTATCTTATATTCATCTTCCCAATTCTGTATTGTCTGTCCAAAGCTCACACTGACTCATAACAGTTTCAATGGCATCTTCGCGCTTTTCCGGAGGATACTTGTAT
>URPQ01000039.1 GCA_900549755.1 uncultured Oscillospiraceae bacterium | reverse complement strand
TAAATTCGCTACCATGAATTTAAAAAAGTATGCACTGCATAGGTGGAAAAGGTCTCACCAATACAGTGCTTTAATTAGGCTATATACATTTTTTGCTAAAACAAAACTCATAACCCTAAATCTCGCTTGAAATTTAGGGTTATTCGACAGACTGAATCCCGTTCACAAAAGTGAACGGGATTTTTTGGCGGAGAGGATGGGATTCGAACCCATGTGCCTTTTGGGCAAACGGTTTTCAAGACCGCCTCGTTATGACCGCTTCGATACCTCTCCTTATTCAAATGACCAAATTATTCTATCATAAAAGCGGTGGAATGTCAATATTTTTTTAAATATTAAATAACTTTTTAAATACCGGTATTGAAACGGCGAATTTTTGCTTTTCTTCGCGGCTTTTTAAGTGGCGCAGTATAATAAACGCCGAAATTAAAACGCAGCCCAGCGTAATGCCGTAAGAAACGGCAAAGCGCGCCGTAATTGCAGTAAAAATGCAATAGGTTAGTATTGTTCTGTAATAATGCGGCGATATACGAACCACAACCGACAGAATTATATAAATTGCCGCGAGCGTTAAAAGCGGTTGGGGTATTGGCAAAAGCCCTAAAAGGCAGCCGAACGAGACGGCAATGCCCTTGCCGCCGCGAAAACGGTAAAAACAGGGGAAAATATGCCCGAGTACGGGCGCTGCAAGCACAGGCGCGAAATAAATATCAGTGTTGCCGCGGGTCATATAAAGGTAAAGAAAAACAGGCAGAAAGCCTTTTATTAAATCGCCCAGCAGTGTAAGCGTTCCGCAAAGCATACCGCCGTATATAAATGCGTTTGAGGTGCCGGGGTTGCCGTCGGTGCTGTTTGATATTAAATCCTTACCGAAAAGCGCGCCGTAAACGCGGGCAAAAAGTATGCTGCCCAAAAGATAACCGAATACGGTAAAACACAGTGCTGTAAGCATTAAAAGAGCTCCTTTCGTATTAAAAATATTTCAATTAAATTTCAAGTAATGCTACTGTCTCAACGTGTGATGTGCGCGGGAACATATCTACGGGGGTGTATTCACTGAGCGCATACCCCTTTTCGGCGAATATTTTTATATCCCTTGCAAGGGTGGCGGGGTCACAGGAGACGTATACTACCCTCTCAGGCTTAAAGGCTTCGGCTATTGTGCCTATAAGCTCCGCCGTGCAGCCCTTTCGCGGCGGGTCTACTATTATAACATCGGGCTTTATGCCTTTTTTTGCAAGCTCTGCCGCCGCGCCCGCAGCGTCACTGCATATAAATTCGGCGTTAGTTATGCCGTTAAGCCCCGCGTTAAAGCGCGCGTCCTCTACCGCCTGCGGCACAATTTCCACGCCTATTATTTTTTTGGCTTCTTTTGCCATAGAAAGCCCTATTGTACCCGCGCCGCAGTATAAATCAAGCACGGTTTTACCTGCGGGAGCAGCGTATTCCGCCGCCTTTTTATAAAGCCTTTCGGCGGTGGCGCGGTTTACCTGATAAAACGAAAGGGGAGAAAGCCGCACGCGCACCCCGCAGAGAATATCGGTTATATATTCTTCTCCGTATAAAACACGGCATTTTTCACCCAAAATTACGTTGGTTTTATCGGTGTTAATATTTATGCCTATGCTTTTAATTTTTTCCCCACAAACCGATTTGATACGGCTTACTAAATCATCTGAACCGGGCAGCGTTTTGCCGTTAATAACGGCGTAAACCATTATTTCTTCGGTTTTTTCCGCAATGCGTATGTAAATATGCCGCAAAAGCCCCGTGTGCTTTTCTTCGTTATAAACTCTTATGCTGTTATCCCTTATCCACTCGGTGCAGGCGGCGGTTATTTGTGAGAAAATTTCGGGCTGCAAAGCGCAATCGGGGCATTTTACTATCCTGTGGGAATGAAATGCAAAAAAGCCCGCAGCGCCGTCCGCCGCTATGGGGTACTGCGCTTTGTTGCGGTAATGCTCGGTGTTTTCAGAGCAAATTATCGGCTGCGGCGGCATATCCGCCCCGCCTATCCGCTTTATCGCCTCGTAAACCTTATCCGTTTTAATTCGGCACTCCGCCGCGTAGCTTATATGGCGGTATACGCACCCGCCACACTGCGAAAATGAGGGACAGCGGTTTTCTGCGCGGTCAGGTGAGGGCTCAATTATTTCGGTAAGCTTGCCGAACGCATAGGTTTTTTTAACTTTAAGTATTTTAACCCGCGCCGTGTCCCCAATAGCCGTAAGCGGTACGAATATCGCCATACCGTCATATTTACCTATTCCGCTGCCGTCTGAGGTCATATCGGTTATGTTAAGAATTATTTCATCGTTTTTTTGCAAATAAATTCACACCTTGATTGTAAAATGCACTGAATAAAGAGCAAAGCTTTTGTGCAAAGAGTAAAAGTTTACGCAAAGTTCATCTTTTTGTAACATTTTCCTTGACAATTCGACATTATGTGATAGAATAAAACCATGCTTTTTAAGCATACCTATATATAAAAGCGGCAGGGTAATAATCCTGTCGTTTTTCTTTTTTATAGGCTCCCTTCTTTTGCGATAGCAAATAGATTGGAGCTGTCTCGTTAGCGACTGAGGGGTATTCAAACAAATTTTAAGCTAATTATTAGCCTTAGTTTTTCTACAATCCCTCAGTCAAAACCTGCGGTTTTGCCAGCGTCTCGGCTGCCGCCTCGGTCGGTGCTTCTGCTTCGCAGAGGTGTCCACCGGACACCCGCACCCTTTACACAAGGGAGCCTTTTTTATATCTTTTTCCCGGTGTTTTTGTCAGTGAATACTGCCTCGTATTCATAGCCCAAAACATCGGCGATTTTTTTTAAATCGCTTTCGCTGAAATTATCGCGTTTTATTTTATAGCTTAATGTAGGGGGCTTTATATTTAATAAGGTTGCAAGTCTGCCCATTGTCATTTCGCGTTCCACAAGCATCATTTTAATTTTCTTTGCGGTTGACATTATGTAATCACTCCGTTCTTAACAATTATAAGCCTAAAAACGAAAAAAATCAAAGAAAATCCGAATAAAATTAGATTGTATGCTAATTTGTGCTTGACATTTATAGATAATTCTGTTATAATATTAGAGAAATCTCTAATTAAATTACAGAGATACAAAATGTAAATATTTTATGAACGGAGAAGTCTAAAATGGAATTTTCAGATCTATGGAGCAAGTGCGATTTACTGTATTTATCCGATTATCTTGTAAACGGCGGCGAGCTTATAGAAATTCCCGAAAAGGAAAGCTACGAGAAAACCGTAAGAAAAGCGGAAAAGTCACTGTTTTCACTGGCGGACAGGGTTGGAAACAGTAGGGAAGAACACGAAGAATTGGACGAAACAATAGGAATAGCTATAACCACGCTTCGGCGAACATTTTTTGAAATGGGGCTTATCGGGGGCATAAAGTTATCGCACGAGTTTTACACCCGTGCGAAAGAGTTGGAAGAATAAGAAGAAACCAAAGGCTCCATTCTTTTTGACGCAAGTCAAAACAGAGGAGAGCTGTCATGCGTATGCACGACTGAGGGGTATTCTCTAAAATCTAAAGCATTTGGCGCCGATACTTGCAGCCGGTAGCCTGACTTTAAACCGCAAATCTACCGATAACGAACAGCCTGTCTTCCTAAGAAAAGCCGCAGCGAGAGCGAGCAAGGCTTTTCTTAGGAAGACAGAAGTGCTGCCGAGTCCCAATGCTATCGGCACATTACAAACAAACGGGAATGTCACACTACCGTTAATTCACTATTGGCATTCTCAAAAAAATTTTCCTACAAAAACTTGACACGAACGGTAGGTCCGAAAATATTATTCAAAATATCCTTTATATTCTATTTGCGGTTTATCGTTTGGGAATAGGTGGGAGTACAAATCAACGAAATAATCATCGGTCATACTCGCTATGTAGTCCGTTACAAGCTGATTAGGCTCTGTTTTTTCGTATGGAATTTCTCTTTTATAATGTACTTTGTTTACAAAATCTATATGGTGCGTGAATATAGGTGAGGCTGAATTTTCGTTTATTAAATCTGAAAGCAGTCTTTCATAAACCCTTGCCATCATAGGCTGTACGGTTCCGCGCATAGCCGATTTTACCGAATCGTTTTTATATATAAGCTCGTAGTTATCTGCCTTTGCCTTTTTAAGCGCCGCAAAATGCTCTTCATCCATTTTTATATACGGCTTTTTGTAGCTGTTTTCTACTATATTAACTATAAGGTTGTTGATGATTTCCGCATTGTACGAGCCGATAGCGCCGCTTTCAAACTCGGCGTTTGAAATAATATGCGCGCGCTCGGCGTCCTGTCTGTCCTTGCCGAGGTATGCTATAATATCGGATATTCGCATAACGCAGCCCTCAAGCGTTGCGGGAACCAATTTGCGAACGTTCTTTTTATCCGCAAAGCATGCTTCAATCTGCATGTCAAACTCGGCAAAGCTATCAAGCGGCTTCGGGTGATACTCCGAAAGCTCCATTTCGCCGTCGTGCGCGGCAATTCCGTTAAGGGTTTGCAGAGTAATATTATACGGGAAAATTTTATCAAGCACCCTTACCGACTGAATATTGTGGCTGAAATGCCTGCCCGTGTGCGAAAACAGCAATTCGTCAAGAAAGTTCTCGCCCTCGTGACCGAACGGCGTGTGACCTATATCGTGCCCGAGCGCAATCGCCTCTATCAAATCAAGATTAAGGCACAGCGCCTTGCCTATTGTGCGCGCTATACGGGAGACTAACTGTACGTGAAGTATGCGGTGGGTTATATCGTCGTTTTTATAAAATGAAAACACCTGTGTTTTATCCGCATAGCGGTTGAAATAGGGGCAATGAATAATTTTATCCGTATCCCTTATAAACGCGGTCCTTATAGCGGTTGCTTTATCCCTTTCGTTATCTCTGCGCAGTGCGTTTTCTTCGTTAAACCCAAAAGCCGAAAGATTATCGTTCCTTCGGTCTTTTTTTATTTGTTCTGAAATGTTATCGGAAAGCTTTTCGTAATTCATTATATTCACCGAAGAAAATTATAGCATATGCTCCGCAATTTATCAATTCCCTTTGCAAGCAAGCGCTTTTTAATATTTTTTGTTCTGCAGCGCTACCTCGGTATTGTAAATCGCCTGTACCGCCGCTTTATCGGAATTTATAACTATATATGTGTATATTGCGTCAAAAATGGTAAGCTGAGCAATTCTTGAGCTCATTCCGAGTATTGAGTGCTTTGTTTCATCGGATTTTGTAAACAGCGCTATATCCGCCGCCTCTACTATGGGGGAGGCGGCGTAGTTTGTTATACATATTGTGGCGGCGTTGCCGATTTTCGAGAGCTTTAACGCCTCTACAATATCCTTTGAGGAGCCGGAGTGAGATATGCCTATTGCAACGCTTTGCCTGTCTAAATGCGAGGCGATTATCGCCTGCATATGGTTATCGGTGCAGCTTTGCGCGTCCAGCCCCAGCCGCAGAAATTTATGCGCCGCGTCCATAGCTATTGCCGCAGAGTTTCCAAGCCCGAAAACGGCTATTCGGCGGGCGTTCATTATCAGCTTTGCCGCGTTTTCAAGCGCCGCTTCGTCAAGCACGCCTTCGGTGCTTTCAAGCGAAACGGAAATATCCGCAATACGCTTTTTGAAAATTTCAAAGCAGCTGTCTGTTCTCTTGATTTCGCTGCTTATAGCGGAAGTCGAGCCAAGCTCGCCCGCAATGCCTATTTTAAGCGCCTGAAAGCCATCGTACCCCAAGCGGCGCGAAAAACGTACTACCGTAGCGTCACCGCAGCCGCATATCTTCGCAAGCTCGGTTACGGAACATTCGGTAATGCTGCGGCTGTTTTCAAGAATATAATCGGCTATTTTTTTCTCTGCTCTGCCCATTTCGGGGTAGAGCTTTCGTATTTTATGTGCGGTAGATTCCATTGTTCGCCTCATAATGAAAATATTTTTCATTATTATACCATTATTTCAAAAAACAGTCAATAAAATAAAAATAAATTTCATTTTACTGTTGCTTTTAACCCTCTTATTTGGTATTTTATAATTGTAAAATTAAACGGGGGGATATTATGCTTAATTACAAGATGAAAATAGGTCTTGTGCCTATGCGCCGCAACACGACCAACCGACCTGCGAAAACCTTTTTAACCTGGGTTTCGGCAGAGGAGCGCGGTCACAGATTTGTTGACTACATAGAAAAAAACTTTAAAAGCGAAAATGTAACCTTTACAGACAGTAAGGGACTCGGATGTTCCGACTTGATTTTCGACGATAAATCCGCAGCCGAACTGGTGGAGCGCTTTAAGGCGGAAGAGGTTGACGCCGTGGTTATTATAAACTGCAACTTCGGCAACGAGGAAGCGGCGGCTGACATAGCAAAGGCTCTCGGTAAGCCGGCGCTTTTGTGGGCGCCGCTTGACGATGAATATTATAAGGACGGCATGCGACCGACCGATTCGCAGTGCGGGCTTTTCGGGGTTTCGCGACAGTTTCAGCGTTTTCACATTCCGTTTTCGCACCTGCCGTGCTGCCGTGTTGAGTCGGACGAGTTTAAAGAGGGCTTTGACAGCTTTGTGCGCGTTGCCTGTATGGTTAAAAACTTTAAGGGTATGCGCATAGGTCAGGTCGGTACGCGCCCCGCTCCGTTCTTCTCGGTAATATGGAACGAGGGCGAGCTGATGGAAAAATTCGGCATTAAGATAATTCCAATTAACTTTGCGATTATCGAGCAGAGAATGAGAACTGCCGAAATGGACTACGCAGACGAAATAGCGGAGTACGAGCAGTATTTCCTCACAAATTACGAGCTTGACGATCTGACGCCCAAATACATAAAGCCCATGGCGACAATGACCGCTATGTATAAGCATCTTTTTGAGGAGTTTAACCTTGATGTTCTGTCGGCTGAATGTTGGACAGCAACGCCTGTTATGTTTGACGGCTTAGCCCCCTGCGCGCTTTACGGTCTGCTCAATGAAATGGGATTTATGGTCTCCTGCGAAAGCGATATACACTGCGCTATGACAATGGCGCTTTTGAAGTGCGCAACACTCGGTAAGGGCAGACCGCTGTTCGGAGAGTTTACGGTACGTCACCCCGAAAACAGAAATGCCGAGCTTTTGTGGCACTGCGGACCGTTCCCCGTAAGCGAAATGGCTGAGGGTACAAAGGCGCGCCTTGTGAATCAGCGCGCATGGCTCAGGGGAAGAGACGGCGAGTACACGGTTGCCCGTATAGACCAGGAGCACGGCGATTATATGGTACTGCCGCTTATTTGCCGCACGACAGAGGGACCGCAGACTCACGGCACATACATATGGGGCGAATTTGAGAATCTGCAGGCGGTTGAGGACAGACTGCTTGACGGACCGTACATTCACCACTTTGTTGAAATGCGCGGCGATTACCGAAAAGAAATTAAAGAATTCTGCAAGTATTTTCCCAACCTAAAGGTTGACGAAACGATTAAATAATTTGAAGGAGACAGAAAAATGCAATATCAGATGAACGAATTTTTATTTGCAATGATATTAACCGAGCTTGAGGACGCGGTGGGCAAGGAAAACTGCTCTACCCGCGCGATAGACAGGGTTACCCACAGCGTAGACTACTACTGGCTTTCCCGTATGTGGGCAGATCGCGGCTGCCGTATGCCGGAGGCTGACATAATCGTATGCCCCAAGGACGCCGAGGAGGTTTCAAAGGTAGTTAAAATAGCCAATTACTATAAGCTCCCCGTTACCACATGGGGTGCTGGCGGCGGCACGCAGGGCGGCGCTATACCGGTTTGCGGCGGAATACTGCTTGATACCAAGCGCATGAACAAAATATACGAGGTAAATACCGAGGGTATGTACATAGAGTGCGGCACGGGCGCTATATATAAGCACATCGAGTGGGCGGCAAACGAGGTAGGCAAGGCTACAATGCACTATCCCTCAAGCCTTACCTGCTCAACCGTGGGCGGCTTTTTGGCGCACCGCGGCATAGGCGTTTGCTCCACCAAATACGGCAAAATTGACGATATGGTGCTGCAAATGGAGGTTGTGCTGCCGAACGGCGATATAATCAATACCTCTTCCGCACCGAAGCACGCCGCAGGACCTGATTTAAACCAGATATTCATAGGCTCCGAGGGTACTCTCGGTATTATAACAAAGGCTCAGATAAGAATTTTCGACCAGCCTGAGGAGCGCCGTTTTCGCGGCTTCCTGTTCCAGGATATGACGGGCGCTTTCAAGGCGGCGCGCGAGCTGTTGCAGAAGTTCAAGCCCTCTGTTATGCGCCTTTACGACGAGGCGGAGACCGCTTCGCTTATAAAGAAAATAGTAGGCGTTGAAAGAAAGGGCGCGTTTATGAATGTAGCTTATGAAGGCGACCGCGAAATGGTAGAGGTTGAGGAGAAGATACTGCTTAAAACCTTTGCAAAATACGGCGCCGAGGATATGGGCAGCGACTACGGCAAAAAGTGGTGGGACGAAAAGATTACATTCTTCTACCCCGGTTATATGATGGATATTCCGCAGATGTTCGGCACAATGGATACCATTGCTCCCTACGGCAAGATTGAGGAAATCTACTGGGCAATGAAGGAAGCTATTGAAACGAACTTCCCGCAGGCTAAGTTTATAGCCCACTTCTCGCACTGGTACGAGTGGGGCGCAATGGTTTACGACCGCTTTATTATTGACGGTAAGGATGTACCGCAAGACCCGGTTGAGGCGCTCAGACTTCATCAGGCAGTCTGGACCTGCGGCGTTCGCACGGCATTGGCTCACGGCGGCGTTGTAAACGACCACCACGGCGTCGGCATTAAGCTCGGCAGACTAATGAAAGAGCAGTACGGTCCCGCGATGCAGGTGTTTGAGGGTCTTAAAAAATCGCTTGACCCGAACGGCATTATGAATCCGTTTAAGTTAGGTCTTTAATAGGGGGAAATGAAAATGAATTTATCTGATAAAGCTAAACAGCATGTTGATTCCTGCCGCTTTTGCTGGATGTGCCACCATATCTGCCCGATAGGCAACGCAACAGGCCACGAAAGAAGCACTGCCCGCGCCCGCGCGCTCGGTATTTCGCTTGTAAACCGTAATGCTATCGAGCTTTCTGAAATAATGGATAATATTTACGAGTGCTGCACCTGCGGCGGCTGCGTAAACGTTTGCGTTACGGGCTGGGATCCGGTTATGTTCACAAAGGAAACAAGGCTTAAGGCGGCACTTGAGGGCGCACTGCCCGAGTACATAAACAAGCTTGTGGATAACTGCCTTGAAACGGGTAACGCCTACGGCGAAACCGAAATTTCAGCCGAGCTTAAAAAGGCAATAGAGTCTCACTCTGCCAAGACCGATACGCTCCTTTATTTGGGTGTGGACGCACGTTATAAAGTGTCTTGTCAAGCCGTAAAGGCAATAAAGGTACTCGAAAAGGCGGGAGCCGAGTTTACCGTGCTTTGCGACGAGCCTGCAAGCGGTTCACAGCTTGATTTCCTTATAAGCGCGGCTGACGAAACCAAAAAACAGATGGAAGCCGCGGCAAAGGTATTTAATGATTATAAAACGGTAGTGCTTTACGACCCGAACGATGCGAAAACCGTAAAACAGCTTTACAAGGAATACGGCATTGAGGTAAAGGCAGACGCCGTTACATATACCTCGTTTGTAGCAGGTCTTTTGAAGGACGGCAAATTAAAGGCGCATAACACCGGCAAGACGGTCGTTTTCCAGGACCCGTATCAGCTTTCCCGCGACCTTGAGGAAACCGAAGAACCGCGCGAGATAATAAAGGCGTATGCCACACTGCACGAAATGCTTTTAAACCGCCGCGAAACCGTTTGGGCAGGAAATCTCTTAATGGCGGAGTATCTGCCCGAGGTTATAAAAGAGGTTGCCGCGCGCAGGCTTTACAATGTTGAAAGCATACACGAAACCGCGGTTGTAACCGCCTGTGTTTCGGAATATGCGGCGCTCAAGTCCGTTGATCAGGATAAAATAACCGTTCTTTCAATCGAAGATCTGATATTAGGAGAATAATACAATGTTAGTGACATTACAGGAAATAATAGGAATGGCGGAAAAGGGCAATTACTGTATACCGGCTTTTAACGTATACAATACCGAGACCGTTATGGGCGTGTTTGATGCGGCAGAGGAGGCAAAGGCTCCTGTTATAATGCAGGTTTATCCCCGTCTTTTCAACGAATATGTGGGCTATTATTTAGCACCCGCAATTTTAGCGGCGGCTAAAAAGGCAACCGTACCGGTTTGCTTCCACCTTGACCACGGACCGAGCGAGTCTGAGGTTATGAAAGCGTTAAGACTGGGCGCTACTGGCATTATGCTTGACGGCTCGACACACCCGTTTGAAGAAAACGTTGCGCTTACAAAGCACATTGTTGAAAGCTGCAAGGCGGTAGGCGTAGGCGTTGAGGGCGAGCTCGGTCACATAGGCAGCGTTAACGACGACGCTATGGACGAATTTACAAGCCCAGAACAGGCGGCGGAATTTGTAAAACAGGTAGACGTTACCTGCCTTGCGGTGCTTGTGGGCAACGCTCACGGTCATTACAAAAAGCCCCCGAAGCTTGATATTGAAAGAATAGCCGCAATAAGAAAGGCGACAGGCGGTATTCCTCTTGTTCTGCACGGCGGCTCGGGCATACCGGACGACCAGGTTAAGGCAGCAATAAACGCGGGTATTCGCAAAATGAATATCGGAACGGACGTATGCTGCGCCTTTGCGGACGGCACGCTTGAAAGCCTTAACGACCCGAACAGAAGCCTTGCGGTTGATATGTTTATGAAAAAACCGATTGAAAGCGTAAAGAAATTGGCGCTTTCAAAAATAGCGCTTACGGGTGCAGACGGAAAGGCAAGATAAAATGAACAAAGCAGTAGGTATCGGCGCATGCGTTATGGATACGCTGATAAATGTGCCGAATTACCCCAAAGAGGATACAAAAATGCGCGCCGAGTCATCAAAGCAGGCAGGCGGCGGTCCCGTTGCAACGGGACTTGTCGCCGCGGCAAAATTAGGCGCAGAAGCCGAATATATCGGCGTTTTGTCTGACGACGCGGGCGGCGGCTTCTTGATAAAAGATTTTAAAAAATACGGCGTTAAAACCGATAATATCGAGGTGCTTTCGGGCTATCGCTCCTTTACCTCGGTTATATGGCTTTCGGCTAAGGCGTCAAGCCGCACCTGCGTGTTTGATAAGGGCAATCTGCCGCCGCTAAAACTTAATGACGAGCAGAAAAAAGCTATAATCGGCGCTGACCTGCTTATGATAGACGGTAATGAAATGCAGGGCGCATTAGAGGCTGTAAAAATCGCACGCGAAAACGGCACAAGGGTGCTTTACGACGCGGGCGGGCTATACGATAATGTGGAAAGTCTTTTGCCGTATGCCGATATACTTATCCCGTCCGAGGAATTCGCCCTCGGTATTACGGGTGAGAAAAAGGCGGAAAACGCCGCTAAAAGGCTTTACGAAAAATATAACCCCGACGTTGTGGTTGTGACCGAGGGTAAACGCGGCGGCACGCTTTATGACGGAACACGCCTTACCGCTTACCCGGCATTTTCCGTAAAGGCAGCAGACACAAACGGTGCGGGGGATGTTTTCCACGGCGCGTTTGCCGCGGGTTATTTAAAGGGCTACGATTTTCTTAAATGCTGTTATTTTGCAAGTGCGGTATCGGCTGTTAAATGCACCGGCGTAGGGGCGAGAGAAAGCGTACCCGATTTTGAAACGGTAAAAAAATTTTTGGAGGAGAACGGTTATGAACTTTAAAAAAACATATAAGCCGTCAAAGGGCTATACGCCGATCAGCAAAATAGGCGAATGTTCTTTAAAAATGCTTGAATTCGATATGATAGAGCTTGACGGCGGCGATTTTCTGGAATATTATACAGATGATAAGGAAACCGCCTTTATAATGCTTGAGGGTCACTGCGATGTTGAAGCAAACGGCGAAAAGTGGGAAAACATAGGCAACCGCAATACTGTTTTTGAAAACAGAAAAGCCGAGAGCTTTTATATGCCGCGTGAGCAAAAGCTTACAATTACCGCAAGGGATCACATTAAAATTGCGGTCTGTGCCTCTTTAATAGACGAAAAAACCGAGCCGCAGGTGCTGCGCGAGGATCACGTTGTGTTAAAGCTGTTGGGAGATGTGCCTTATCAGCGCGAAACCAGCTTTATTATAGACCAAAACTCAAACGCCAAGCACTTGACCGTGGGCGAGGCTTACGTTACCGAGGGCAACTGGGCAGGCTTCCCGCCCCACAAGCACGACGTGAACAATATGCCGAAGGAGTGCATAGCAGAGGAAATTTATTACTTCCTGTTTGACCCCAAGCAGGGCTTTGCGGTGCAGTGCCTTTACACGGCGGATGGCAGTATAGACGAGGCTTACCGCGTTAAAAACGACGAATTGGTTGAGTTCCCCTACGGCTACCATACCACCGTGGCAACGCCGGGGTATCAGACCTATTTCCTGTGGCTTATGGCGGGCGACCACCAGGGCTTTAACAGGAGCAGTGACCCCGACCACGAGTGGATCGAGAAAAAATAACAAAGCGAGGGAAAAAATTGAAATATCTTCTCGGCATAGATTTCGGCGGCGGAGCGTCAAAAGCGACGCTTATAGATGAAATGGGCAATATTGTTGCCGAAAGCACGGCGGAATACCCCACCCTTTACCCCGAACAGGGCGCTTGCGAACAGTCGCCCGACGACTGGATAGCGGCGCTTTGCAAAAACACCTCAGAGCTTTTAGAAAAATCGGGGATAAATCCCGCCGACATACTCTGCATAGCGGCAGACTCCGCCACACATACATTTTTACCCTGCGTTAATAATTTTGCGCCGCTTATGAATGCGGTTCACTGGACGGACACGCGCTCCCGCGCCGAGGCGAATGCCTTAAAGAGCAAAAACGGTGACGAAATATTTAAAAAGACATTCCATAAGCCCGATACCATATGGACCTTGCCGCAGCTTTTGTGGCTTAAAAACAACCGCCCCGAGGTATTCTCAAAAATCGGGCATATCTTTTTTGAAAAGGACTATATACGCTACTTTTTAACGGGCGTGTTCTGCACCGATTATATTGAGGCGCAGGGCAGTATGCTTTATGACTGTGTTTCTCAAAAATGGTCAGACGAGCTGTGCGCCCTTTGCGGAATTGATATTTCGGTTTTGCCGCCTATTGTGGCGCCCACCGATGTTATAGGAAAAATACAGGAAAGCGCTGCCAAAAAAACAGGACTTAAAGCGGGTACGCCCGTTATTTGCGGCACAACCGACACCTGTATGGAGGTTTTCGCTTCGGGTGCTACCCAAAAAGGGGATATTACCGTTAAGCTTGCAACGGCGGGGCGCATTTGCGTTATCACCGATAAGCCTTACCCCGACCGCGACCTTGTAAACTATTCGCATATAGCAAAGGGGCTTTGGTATCCGGGTACGGCAACAAAGGCGTGCGCCGCCTCTTACCGCTGGTACAGGGATACCTTCGGCGGGGATTATAAGGAATTAGACGCCGCCGCCGCAAAAATTCCGATAGGCTGCGAGGGTATGATATACCACCCCTATCTCAACGGTGAATTATCGCCCTATGCCGACCCTATGCTTTGCGGCAGCTTTACGGGTATCCGCGCAACCCATACAAGGGCGCACTTTACCCGCGCGGTGCTTGAGGGCGTGTGCTATTCGCTGCTTGATTCAAAGGCGGTGCTTGATAAGTTAGGTATTGAATACGGCTCTGTTGCCGCGGCGATAGGCGGCGGCACAAAGGGCGAGCTTTGGCGGCAGATGACGGCGGACGTCTTGGGAATAACCCTTAAAACAGCCGAGAGCAGTGACTCATCTTTAGGCTCTGCAATGCTTGCAGGCATTGCCGCGGGCGTGTTTAAGAACCCTTTAGACGCGGTGGCAAAGTGTGTTAAGCCGAAATCCGTAACCGTGCCGAACCCCGAAAACACCGAAAAATACCGCAAGGTATTCTTAGAATATAAAAAGATACACGACGCGCTTGCCCCGATATACGACGCGAGGTAGAAAATGAAAATTGTTGTTTGTGTAAAGCAGTCTGCCGACGGCGAAATAAACCCGTTTGACGCAAGCGCTTACGAAACCGCGCTCGGTATAGACGGGGCGGAGATAACGCTTTTAAGTATGGGACCCGAAAAAACCGCGCCGTTTCTTGAAAGCTTAACGCGGCTCGGCGCCCAAAACGCCGTGCTTTTGTGCGACCGCGCCTTTGCGGGGGCGGATACTCTTGCAACATCATATGCGCTTTCCCTTGCGATAAAAAGGCTCTGCCCTGATTTTGTTTTCTGCGGCAGGCAATCTGTAGACGGTGATACGGGGCAGGTAGGTCCCTCCCTTGCGGTAAGACTTGGGTTTTCACTTGTAACAAACGTGATGTCGCTTAAAAATACGGAAAACGGGCTTTCTTATACTGACCGCTCAGGGAACGGCGGCAATATATCCGCACCCGCGGTTATAACGCTTGAAAAAAGCCGAAAGCTGCGGCTGCCGAGTATTCGCTCTAAAATAAAACCGGTTGAAACACTTTCAGCAAACGATATTAACGCCGATATTTCGCTTTGCGGTCTCAAAGGCTCGCCTACGCGCGTTTTAAAAACCTTTGAAAACGACTCCGACCGCCGAAGCTGCACATTTATATCGCCCGGTAAGCTGATGTGGGCGATAGAGGAAGGGCTTAAAAAGGGCAGACAGAAAATAAAACCCACCGAGAGCGCAAACAAGCTTAAAAATGTGTGGTGTGTGGGTAATTCCCCAATGGAGTTTGCAAAAACGGTAGGGGAAAATATAACCGTTATTGACCCCGATACCCCCGAAAAAACGGCGGAAATGATTCGCTCGGGTCACCCCGACGCGGTTTTGTGGGGGAGCGATATTAAATCAAAGGCTTTAGCGCCGCAGGTTGCCGCCCTTTTAAACACGGGGCTTTGCGCCGACTGCACCACGCTTGAAACCGACGGCGAAACGCTTTATATGTACCGCCCTGCGTGCTCGGGCAATATAATAGCAAAAATAAAGTGCGAAACAAAGCCGCCAATGGCAACCGTGCGCACCGCCGAGGAAGAACAGAAAAAAATTATTATAGGTATAGGCTACGGCGCGCGGGAGCATATAGCGGAGTTACTGGCATTTGCCGAAAAAATAAACGCTGGTATAGGCGCAACGCGCAAAATGGTGGACAGCGATTATCTGCCCTATGAATTGCAGGTAGGGCTTACAGGCAAAACGGTAAACCCCGATGTATATATCGCGGTGGGTATTTCGGGCGCGGTGCACCATATTGCGGGAATAAAGCAAACGGGAACGGTAATAGCAATAAATTCCGATAAGGACGCACCGATATTCAAATATGCCGATTTCGGAATTACAGCCGATGCAGGTGATATTTGTAAAAATAATATGATAAGGAATTTTTCTGAACCGGAATAGTAAAATAAAAGCTTTTTGCCAATAGTTAGGGCTAAGAAGCTAAAATAAAATTTAAAGACAGGCAGTTGTGATTTTGAGCAATTGCCTGTCTTTTTAGTTGTCTAAGTGTTTTTTTAGAAATTATTTTTAAACCTGTTTCTGTATTCTTTAGGCGAGGCGCCTACGCTCTTTTTAAACATTTTATATACATAGGTGGCATTATTTATTCCCAAAAGCTCAGACATTTCTTCAACCGTAACATTGCTGTGCTCAAGCATATATTGCATAGCCTTTATTTTTAATTTCGTGCGGTATTGCACTGGGCTTTCGCCCAAATATTTTTTGAAATTTCTTCTGAAGCCCGCGCTGCTTATATTGCACATAGCGGCGATTTCCTCTAAAGAAATATCGTTAAAGGGATCGCGCTCGATTATTTTAATTCCCTGCGCTATGGCGGAATAGTCTCTTGATAAGGCTTTGGAATTGCCCTTGCCCAATATAGTGAGCACCTCGTACACGCTTGATAATATGTTTACGGGGGATTTAATAGGCTCCTCGTACCGCCTTACCACCTCTTTTATGGCGTGGGAAAGCGCCGATGAAAAGGGGGTGGTTATCAGAAAGGGGTGTGGGGAAAAGGTGTAAAGCTTATCGTCTTCTTTAATATGAAAATCTATTAAATAAGCGTCCTGATTGGAAAGACCGCAATCGTTATTGAAAATTGTATAGTTACTGCCCTCTGACAGCAGGGGCGAGGGAGCGGCTATTGCCGATTACGCGGTAGGTATAAACGCCGGCTCGGTAAGGGAAAGCACCATAGGCGACCGCGGCAACAGATTCCTTGAAATTGAGGAGGAGCTGGGCAAAAACGCAAGGTTTATAGGTGCGAGGGGTCTTAAAGGCTTCAGAAACCGGCAAAGAGCCGATGAATTTGAAAGGAACAGGTGATAGGGCTTTATGAAACAGTACATAAACGGAGAACTGGTTGAGGGCAAGGGCAGTGTGAACGATGTGTATGATCCCGCAACCGGCGAAATAATAGAAAGCTTTAAGGGCACTACAAGGGAGCAGACTCTGGAAGCGCTTGCCGCTGCCGATGAAGCCTTTAAGGTATGGTCGAAAACGCCTGTAAACGAGCGCGCCGAGTGGCTTTACAAATTAAAGGCTGCCTGCATTGCTGAAAGGGATAAGCTTATAGACCTTGTTTCTTTTGAATCGGGCAGACCCTATGCCGCCGCCTGCGGCGATGTTGATTGGCTGCTTATAAGCCTTTCATATTACACAGAGCAGACAAAGCGCATAGAAGGCACTGTTTTACCCTATCAGGGCAGCGGGGATAATCCGAATTACCAAATAGTGACCCGACAGCCTATCGGGGTGACGGTTGACAGGCACCACCACGGCAACCGTTTCGGCTGCGGCGCTCACTCAACCTACCATATGGCCACCCGTGATTTTATTCACTGGGAAAATTACGGCGAAATTTACCCGATACAAAACAGTTGGGAGTCCTTCGGCACGGGAACAATGTTCTTTTGGAACGGTAAATACTACTATTCCCACGGCTTTCATACCGATCGCGTTATACCGAGGGATAAGGTCGGCTCGCGCCTGCTCGAAAAGAATTACGAAAGAGAAGGTTTTTTCAGCGCCGTTACATATGATGAGCTGAAAGAAAACGGACTGTACCCGAGCGGAGCTAATTATATGGTATCCGATGACGGTATTCATTTCACACAGGGTAAAAAGCAGATACATTGCTCCGAAAATCCGAGTATTTATAAGGATGAAAACGGCGGACTTGTTATGTACGCAGGCTATGGTGCGGCAGGCGTATGGCGTGCCCCCGATATTGACGGGCCGTGGAAAAAAGAAGACACGGATATGCCGGTGTTTGATAACAGCTTGCCCGTCAGAAACAGCAGCGAATGCCCCTCAATATTTGAGTGGAATGGCTATAAATATATCATAATGGGCTTTACCGGCTTTTGGCAAAGCGGTCTTAACAATAATGAGTTTAAAGACCTTGCGGCAATAGGCGATGACATTTACGACGGCTTAGGCGTGCCTATGGTTGCAGATTGCGGCGGCAGATATATCCTTGCGGGCTGGGTGCGCGGAATAGGCTGGGCGTCGGTTACACAGCACCGTGAGCTTATTCAGCGTAAGGACGGCAGGCTTGGTATTCGCTGGCTGCCTGAGCTTACGCCGAACCCGGATATGCTTGAAAAGGCAGCAGTTTTGAAAACTGTTAAAAGCGGTACGGAATTGGCAATGAACAGCAGAACGTCATATTATCTTGAATGTACGGTAACACCCGAAAAAAACGCGCGTGTTGAAACAGTGCTTACGGGCTGTGGCGCACCGTGCGCTATTGAGTTGTTTACCGAAAAGCAAAAGGTTCAAATTACAAAAGCCGTAAATACAGATGAATTTCAACCTGAAATCAAGGCGCTTTATGAATATATTCCCGAACTGCCGCGGGAAAGAACAAATTATCAGCAAATACCGAGCGAAGACATACATATGTACGGTCATGATTTTGCCATTGCAAATGTCGGGGAGATAAAGGAAAAATATGTCCTTAAAATTATAATTCACTATGAGAAAAAGAGCGATAATACAGTGATTGACGCCGAAATAGGCGGCGGAAGAACTATTATTTCCAACAGAATTTATTTTAAGGCAAATAAAATTAAAATTCTTTCCGAAAATGCGGAAATAACCGATTTAAAGCTTTGCAAAATGGGAGAATGAAATGCGCGTAATAGGTCTTGATATAGGAACAACAAGCATAAGCGCGGTGGTTGCCGAGGACGGGCGGGTTATTCGGTCTGTAACTGAGCAAAGCTGCGCTGCAATAAAACCTGAATTTGCAGAAAACCGCTTGCAAAGCGTGGAAACTATTACCGAAAAGGTTTTTTCAATTAAGGAAAGGCTTGCAAAAGAATTTGCCCCGATAGACGCGATAGGCGTAACGGGACAAATGCACGGAATACTTTATATTGATAAAGATGGAAATGCCGTTAGTCCGCTTTATACCTGGCAGGATAAATCGGGTGAATTAAAGTATAATGATACAACATTTTCCGAATACCT
>URPQ01000038.1 GCA_900549755.1 uncultured Oscillospiraceae bacterium | reverse complement strand
ACCGCTACCGCACGCGCAACCTGCCTGCGGCGGGCAGTAAAAAGCCTGTCGGTACTGCCGAGCAGGAGCAGATGATACTGTAAAACAAAAAAGAGCGTCGGTTATTACCGGCGCCCTGTGTCGGCGCCGGTGCAAACGCTTTATCCGTCGCTGACAAGTATAATATACCCTTTAATTTTTTTAATATACATTTTTTACGGACGGAGAGAAATCTTAATGGCACGAGAACTATCAAAACAGTACGACCCAAAAGAGGTTGAAGAAAGAATTTATAAAATGTGGCTTAACGGCAGGTACTTCCATGCAAAGTGCGAGGAAAATAAGCCTACCTACACAATAGTTATTCCGCCTCCGAATATTACGGGTCAGCTCCATATGGGTCACGCGCTTGACAACACGCTGCAGGATATACTTATCCGCTTTAAGCGTATGCAGGGGTACGATACCTTATGGGTGCCCGGCACAGACCACGCATCAATTGCGACCGAGGCAAAAATTGTTGAAAAAATGCGGCAGGAGGGGCTTACCAAGGAGGACGTCGGCAGAGACGGCTTTATGGAGCGCGCCTGGGAATGGAAAAAGCAGTACGGCGGCAGAATTATAGAGCAGCTTAAAAAAATGGGTTCCTCATGCGACTGGGAAAGAGAACGCTTTACTCTTGACGAGGGGTGCAGCAAGGCGGTTAAAGAGGTTTTCGTGCGCCTTTACGAAAAGGGGCTTATTTACAGGGGCGAAAGAATTATTAACTGGTGTCCCCACTGCAAGACCTCTATTTCGGACGCCGAGGTTGAATATGAGGAGCAGGCAGGGCATTTTTGGCATTTGCGCTACCCGTTTAAGGACGGCAGCGGCTATTTGGAGCTTGCCACAACTCGCCCCGAGACCCTGCTCGGCGATACCGCCGTTGCGGTAAACCCGAATGACGAAAGATATAAGGACTTAGTGGGCAAAACCCTTATTTTGCCGCTTGTTCACCGCGAAATACCCGTTATTGCCGATGATTATGTTGAGATGGATTTCGGAACGGGCGTTGTTAAAATCACCCCCGCGCACGACCCGAACGACTTTGAGGTGGGGCTGCGCCATAACTTAGAGGTTATAAACGTTTTAACCGACGACGCAAAGATTGTAGCCGATTACTCGAAATATGCGGGAATGGACCGCTACGAGGCGCGCAAAGCTATTGTTGCCGACCTTGAAGCAGAGGGCGCGCTTGTAAAGATTGAAGAGCACGTTCACAACGTGGGCACCTGCTACCGCTGCGGCACAACGGTTGAGCCGCGCGTTTCAAAGCAGTGGTTTGTTAAAATGAAGCCCCTTGCCGAACCTGCTATTGAGGCGGTTAAAAAGGGCGAGACAAAGTTTGTTCCCCAGCGCTTTGAAAAAATTTATTTCCACTGGCTTGAAAATATACGCGATTGGTGCATATCCCGCCAGCTTTGGTGGGGTCACCGCATACCTGCCTGGTACTGCGCGGATTGCGGCGAAATAACCGTTTCAAAGGAAGACGCGCACTGCTGCGCACACTGCGGCAGCAAGAATATCACGCAGGACCCCGATACGCTTGATACCTGGTTCTCTTCTGCTTTATGGCCGTTTTCAACCCTCGGCTGGCCCGAAGAAACCGCCGATTTCAAGCACTATTACCCCACAAACACCCTTGTTACGGGCTATGATATAATTCCTTTCTGGGTAATGCGTATGATGTTCTCAGGAATTGAGCAAACAGGCGAGGTTCCGTTTGATACGGTGCTTATTCACGGGCTTGTGCGCGATTCGCAGGGCAGAAAAATGTCGAAATCGCTCGGAAACGGCGTAGACCCGCTTGAGGTAATTGATAAATTCGGCGCGGACGCGCTGCGTTTCTCGCTTGCAACCGGCAACAGCCCCGGAAACGATATGCGTTACATTGAAGAGCGCGTTGAGTCAAGCCGCAACTTTGCAAACAAGCTCTGGAACGCCGCAAGATTTATTCTTATGAATTTAAAATCGGACGAGGTTCTGCCGCTTGAACCCGATAATTTCGCGCTTGAGGATAAGTGGATATTATCAAAATACAATGCGGTTGTAAGAGACGTTACCGAAAACCTTGAAAAATATGAGCTTGGTATGGCGGTTCAAAAACTTTACGACTTTATTTGGGACGTTTTCTGCGATTGGTACATTGAAATTTGCAAATCCCGCTTAAACGGCGATGACGAAAAAGCCGCCGATACCGCAAGGGCCGTGCTTATATATGTGTTTACAGGCACTTTAGCGCTTTTGCACCCCTTTATGCCCTTTATAACCGAGGAAATTTGGCAGTCGCTGCCGCATAAGGGCGAGGCGCTTATGGTGACCGATTGGCCTAAGTTTGACACATCACTTGAATTTGCCGTCGAGGAAGAGGACTTTGAAAAGATTATGACGGTAATAAAGGCGGTGAGAAACCGCCGCGCCGAAATGAACGTTCCGCCCTCAAAGAAAGCAAAGGTTTGCATTGCAACCAAATTTAAGGATACATTCTCGCGCGGAACGGCGTATATCTGCCGCTTAGCCTATGCTTCGGACGTGGAAATAGGCGACAGCTTTGAAAGCGAGGGAGCGGTGCGCGTTATTACCGACGCCGCCACCGTGTTTATGCCCATGCGCGAGCTTGTAGACTTTACCGCCGAGCTTGAAAGGCTTAAAAAGGAGCTTAAAAAGGCTAACGACGATAAGGAGTTCTTTGAGAAAAAGCTCAATAATCAGGGCTTTGTTGCCAAAGCGCCCGCGGCGGTTGTTGAGCAGCAGCGCGAGAGCCTTAAAAAGGTGCTTGAAAAAATAGCTATGCTTGAAAACAGCATAGCCGAAATAGAAAAATCGGTATAATATTTTAGCTGAAAAAGCAACCCCCGCTCGGACTGCATTGCCCGGACGGGGGCTTGTTTTAAAAACAAGGTGTGTAAAAATATTTTTAAAGTGGCAAACTCCCCTTTGGATACCCTTACTGCAAATCAATATTTGCGTATTTCAAGGCTGGCGTCGTCGGTGCCCTTTTCAATTGAGTGTATTACAATGTAATAACCGTATTCGTCATCTACCTTAACATACACGCGGTCGCCCGTTTTTTTGCCCATAAGCGCCTTACCCATAGGCGAAAAACGGCTTATCAGCCTTTCGAGTGAATTTTGCCTGAGTGAGGTTACTATGCGCACCTTTTCTACCGCGTCGTCTTCCTCCACATAATATTCCACCGTGTCAAATATTCCTACCTCGTCGGGGCGGCTTTCGGGGTTTATAACCTTTGCGGTTTTAATCATATTGCGCAAATACCTTATTCGGCTTTCGTTTTTGCCGCGCTCGCGCTTTGCGGCGTGGTATTCGGCGTTTTCGCTTAAATCCCCAAAGCTGCGGGTGAATTTTACTTCCTCTAAAATTTTGGGGCGCACTACCGTAATGCGGTATTCAAGCTCCTCCTTCATTTTGTCAATATCTACCTTTGTCAATTCATCATACATAGCAATACCTCAATTTTAAAACGCCCCGCCGAAAACCGACAAGGGGCGTTTTGCTTTATATTATTCTGCGTGTGTTTCTTCCGTTTCGCGGCTTTCGTTTTTAACCTCAACGGTTATTTCGTGGGTCATAATATCGTCCGCCTTGGTAACGGTAATGCAAAGATTTTTAAATTCCAGCTTATAGCCGACCTCCGGTATTGAGCCGGTCATTTCGGTGAGCCAGCCGTTTACGGTAGTCGCGTCGGTTTCAAGCTCATCATCATCTATCGAGAAATACTCCTTAAAGTCCTCAATGGATGCGGTGGAAAGCACACGGTATGTATTATCCCCGATTTTTGAAAACTCGGTTATTTCCTCATCGCGCTCATCCCATATTTCGCCCACAAGCTCTTCAAGAATATCCTCCATTGTAACAATACCGGCGGTTTCGCCGTATTCATTAACCACAACCACCATATGCGCGTGGGTCTTCTGCATATCCTTGAAAAGTGAATCAAGGCTTACGGTTTCGGGCACATATTCGGGCTGGTGAAGAATTGATTTAAGGTTAAAATCGGGCTCGGCGCGCTTAATTAAATAATCGCGGGTGTGGAGTATACCCACTATGTGGTCAATATCGTCATTATAAACCGGTATGCGCGAATATCCCTCCTCGTCAATAAGCTCCATAATTTCCTTATCGGTGCTCTCAAGCGAGACGGAAACAATTGACTTGCGCGAGGTCATAACATTTTCTGCGGTAAGCGTATCAAGCTTGAAAACGTTTTTAATATACTCAATATCGTTTTCATTGAGCGAGCCTTCATCCGCTCCCGCGTCAAGCATAAGCACAATGTCCTCCTCCGAAACGGGTTCGTCCTTTTCGCGCGGGTCAATGCCTATAAGCCGCAAAACCGCGTTTGTTGAAACGGTCAAAAACCAGATTATCGGATTTAATACCGCCGCTAAAAACGAAATAATGCCGCAAACGCCGTTCGCAAGCTTTTCCTTGTGCTTCATGGCGATTCTTTTAGGAACAAGCTCGCCCAAAATAAGGGTGAAATAAGAAAGAATAATTGTTATAAGCACTACCGATACGGTATTAACGGTGTCGGTGTACTTTTCGGAAATTCCGAAAGTATTAATAATCTTAGCCGAAAAGCCCTCGGCAAAGTTATCTGCCGCAAAAGCCGAGCCCAAAAAGCCCGCTAAGGTAATGCCTATTTGAATGGTGGAAAGGAAACGCGTTGGCTCCTCAATTATTTTAAGCATTTTAGCGGCTTTTTTATCGCCCTCTTCTGCCTGCGCGCGCACCTTTTTTTCGTTTATGGATATTACCGCTATTTCGGTAGCGGCAAAAAATGCGTTGAGAAAAATAAGAATAAGCTGTAATAACAGTTGTTTTAACATTTGTAAGAATTTACCTCCGTTTTTAATTCATATATCGTTTGCCTGTTTTATCAATTCACATTGCGCATTAAGCGCCGGGCAACCGAGGTATGAATTTTATACGCGCGGTAATTCTTTAAATACAATTCCCTGCTACTTCGGGGAAGCGGATCCACAAAACCATCTCCTTTAAGTATATATACGTTTTTTATTATACATAAACAGCGGTAAAGAAACGGTAAAGATTTTATTGCAAACCGTAATTTTTTACTGTATAATATAAGCGGTGGTGCAAATGAGCAATAATAAATACAAAATTTTAATTGCCGATACGGATATAAAAGCACGCAAAGAGCTGTCAGAACTGCTTGAAAGCAACGGATATAAGGTTATAACGGCGGCAACGGCGGCAGAGGCTGTGCTTATGTTCAAATCCTATACGCCGGATATTATAATTTCTGAATTTTTTCTGCCCGATGCGAACGGAATATTTTTAATTGAGAAAATAAAGAAAGAATCGGGCGTGCCGATAATAATATTATCCGATAACGGGGAAGAATACAACAAGGTTGCGGCGCTTGACGCAGGCGCAGACGATTACATAACAAAGCCCTGCGGCGCTGCCGAGCTTTCGGCGCGAATACGGGTAGCGCTGAGAAACGCCCAAAAAGCGTCGGGTACCGGCACCGGGGAATTTTCAAGCCGCGGGGTAAGGGTGGATTACGGCGCGCGGCGGGTATTTGTCGGCGGCAATGAAGTAAGCCTTACCCAATACGAGTATAATATATTGGCACTGCTGACCCTGATCAGCGGTAAAATGCTGACCTACAGGGAGATAATAAAAGCGGTGTGGGGCGATTACTCCGACCGCGGCAGTATTAAAAGGCTGCAGGTGAATATTGCGAATATACGCAAAAAGCTGGGAGCGGAAATTATAACGAATGTACCCGGCGTGGGGTACAGAGCGGAATAAACAGATACTTGCGAAAGCGTTATCTTATAAACTGTTCTTTGAAGGGGGATACTCCGTACGGTGTGTTTAAATACTACTTTGATTTATCCCTTACCGACGAAAGCGGGTTTGAATCAATTGCGGCTTTTATCTGCTCATCGGAAACGTGGGTGTAAATTTGGGTTGTGCCGAGATTTGCGTGACCCAAAATATCTTTAAGCACCCTTATATCCACATGCCCGTGCTGATACATAAGCGTGGCGGCGGTATGGCGCAGCTTGTGGGTGGAAAGTCCCTTGCCGTCAAGCCCCGCTTTTTTTATATATGAGGTTACTATGTGTTCAACCGTGCGCGGGCTTATGCGCTTACGGTTGCGGCTTATAAAAAGCGCGTTTTTGCTCTCCGCCGTAAGTCCCTCGTGCGGGCGCACCTCAAGGTAGCGCTTTATCGCCGTTTTGCAGGAATCGTTAAGGTAGACCATACGCTCCTTGTTGCCCTTACCCGTTACTGTCATAGTGCCGTCGGATGATATATCGGATAAATTAAGTCCGCAAAGCTCGGAAAGTCGCAGACCGCAGTTTAAAAATATTGTTAAAATGCAGTAATCGCGCCGCTCGTTTTCACCGTCCACCGAGTTTAAAAGCTCAAGCGAATCTTCAAGCGATAAATATTTGGGCAGCGATTGCTTTATTTTCGGTGCCTCCAAAAGGTCGGCGGGGTTACTTTCCAGCCTATGCGTCTGCACTGACATATACTTAAAAAACAGGCGCAGCGTAGAGGTTTTTCTGGCGCGGGTGGCGGTGTTGTTACGAAGCTCCTCTTTACAGTAGACCATAAAGCCGTAAAGGTCGGAAATGGTGACCGAGCGCACAAGCTCTATATCAGCGCCCGATATATCAATTTTATTAAACGGAATACCCGGCTGTGCTTTACCGCGCACAAGCAGAATATACCTGAAAAACGTGCGTAAATCGGAATAATACTGCTCTACCGATTTTGAGGATTTCCCCTTAATAGTTTCGTTGTAGGTTAAAAAATCACGGATAAAATCGGGGCACGCACTTAAAATTTCCAACCGCATATGTATCACCGCCTGTTTTTAATATATCATTTATTTAGGGGCGTTTCAAGTATTCTTAAAGAAATCTTAATAATTTTGTGACTTTATTCTTAATAGTTTATCTGTTACAATAGGTGTGAAAGGTCGGGAGAGAATGTATAACATTTTAATTTGCGACGACGAACGCGATATTGTATCCGCTCTGAAAATTTATTTAGAGGCGGAGGGCTACACCACGGTTGCGGCGTACAACGGCAACGAGGCGATAGAGGCGGTAAAAAATAACGCGGTGCATTTGGCGCTTATGGATATTATGATGCCCGAATGTGACGGAATTACCGCTATGACCAAAATACGTGAAATTTCAAATATACCCGTAATTCTGCTTACTGCCAAGGGCGAGGATACCGATAAAATTTTAGGGCTTAACGTGGGCGCGGACGATTACATTACAAAGCCGTTTAACCCCGTTGAGGTTATAGCGCGGGTGCGTTCGCAGCTGCGGCGGTATATGCAGTTAGGCGGCGGCAGCCCCAAAAAAGAGGACGGCTACACCGTGGGCGGAATAGAGCTTAACGATAAAACAAAGCAGGTTTTTGCAGAGGGCGAGGAAGTGCCGCTTACCCCCACCGAGTTTGAAATTTTAAAGCTGCTTATGAAAAACGCGGGAGCGGTGCTATCCCCCAAGGAAATATATGAAAACGTGTGGGGCGGCGACGCCTTCGGCGCGGAAAGCACGGTTGCGGTGCATATTCGCCACCTGCGCGAGAAGATAGAGATAAACCCCTCCGAGCCTAAGTATTTAAAGGTGGTTTGGGCGCACGGCTACAAGCTTGAAAAGGGTGATAAATAATGAAAAGGTTAACATACAGCCTTGCCGCAAAAACCGCTGCGGTAATTCTTTCGTTTGTGCTTGCGGTATTAACGGCGGGCTGCGTTTTTGCGGGGGCGTTTATGTATTCCGAACGGTTTTACACCAAAAGCCCCGAGCAAATTGAGGAAGAAAAGTACGCCGGTATTCTTTGCAAAACCGCCGCACAGATATCGGAATATTACGGCGAAAAAAACACCGAGGAATTGAAGAATTTTTCAACCTCTTATTTTACGGTACAGGACGGCGAGACCGGCGAAACGCTTATAAACACCTATGAAAACCAAAAATATATAGGCAAAGCGGTTTTCAAAAATATGAGCGTTCATAAAACCGTTGAAAGCCCCGATGAGGTTTACATTGAGGAATACATCGGTGATGTGGATATTACCGTTTACGCGGCGGAAAATTACCCGCTTTCATACAGCAATCTTTTATACCTTAAATTAACGGACTTTTTATACCCGTTAAGGTACAGCATTATATTTATCGGTCTTCTCTCTCTGCTTTTATTTGTTTTAACTATGGTGTTTATTTATGCCGCGGCGGGCAGACAGGCGGACGGCAGCGTAAAACTTGCATTTACCGATAAAATACCCTTTGATTTGTTTACCGCTTGCATAATAGTTATAGGTATGCTGAACATTGCGATTGCGGAAAATCTTTACGCCGGCGCCGAATTTCAGCTTATTGCTTTATCGGCAATGTTCTCGCTTGATTACTTTATCGCCCTGCTTTACACAGTCAGCTTTGCGGTGCGCATTAAAGCGGGAACGTTTATAAAAAACAACGTTATATATCGGCTGCTGCGTATATTGTGGCGCGGCTTAAAAAAGGTTTTCGGGTTTTTGGGCGTTATTTTCAAAAATCTTTCGCTTGTTAAAAAAACCGCGCTTATCTGCGCGGCGGTGCTTGCCTTTGATTTACTTGTAACAGTGATTTGCCTTTCCGCAGGGGCGCTTGATTTCTTTTTGGTGCTTGCCGTTCTCAATGCGGCTGCAATAGCGGTGCTTATAATATTTACCGCCGTGCAGCTGCAAAGAATTAAAAACGGCGGTGAAAAAATAGCCGAGGGGGATATTGATTATAAAATCGATACCTCGTATATGTTCCCCGAATTTCGCGAATTTTGCGGCAGCCTTAACAACATAAGCGCGGGTATGCAAAACGCAGTGGATGAAAAAATGAAAAGCGAGCGTATGCGCACCGAGCTTATAACCAACGTTTCGCATGATATTAAAACCCCGCTTACCTCAATTATAAACTACGTTGATTTAATTAAAAAGGAGCAGCCCGAAAACGAAAAAATAAAGGAATATTTAGATGTGCTTGACAGGCAGTCGAGCCGCCTTAAAAAGCTGATTGAGGATTTAGTGGAAGCTTCAAAGGCGTCCAGCGGCAGCTTAAAGGTGGAGCTTTCCGAGTGCGACGCGGGCGTTTTGCTCTCGCAAACGGTAGGCGAGTTTGACGAGCGGCTTAAAAATGCGGGGCTGACCCCCGTGCTGACCGTTCCCGATACGCCGGTTAAAATTATGGCGGACGGGCGGCATTTGTGGCGCGTGCTTGAAAACCTTACGGGGAATGTGTGCAAATATTCGCTGCCCGGCACGCGGGTGTATATGGATTTGACCGTAAGGGATAAAAAAGCCGTTATAACCTTTAAAAATATATCGAAATATCCGCTTAATATTTCGGGCGACGAGCTTATGGAGCGCTTTGTGCGGGGCGATACCTCGCGGAATACCGAGGGCAGCGGCTTGGGGCTTTCAATAGCGCGCAGCCTTACCGAATTACAGGGCGGCGATATGAAAATAGATATTGACGGCGATTTATTTAAAGCCGCGCTGGAATTTGATTTAATAAATTCACCTTGAGTTTTAAGGCGCAGAGGAATAATAATGTATAAGACGGGGATAAAATGTACGAGGAAAATTACGGAAAACGCCGCGCATATTACGAACGGCGCAAAAAACGCAGAAGAAAAATAATAGCGAGAAGATTTTTATGCACGGTGCTTGTTGCCGCCTGCATAGTGGGCGCGGGCATAGGAATAAAGCGAATTTTCACACGCGGGGCAGATGCGGCGGCTTTCCCGACGGCGAAGAAGACGACAGCAGCCGAAAAACTGCAAAAAATTGAAATACCCGATTTTATAGACAGTCAGCTTATCCATGTTCACACGACTGCCAGAACGGGAACGCAGCTTGAGGATATAAAGGATATTGTAATACACTATGTGGGCAACCCCGGCACCACGGCGCAGAACAACCGCGATTTTTTCGATAAGGACGAAACCGAGGTAAGCTCGCACTTTGTGGTGGGGCTTAAAGGCGAAATTATACAGTGCCTGCCGCTTTGGGAGCGCTCGGCGGCGAGCAACAACCGAAATAAGGACACTATTTCCATAGAGGTGTGCCACCCCGACGGTACAGGCAAGTTCAACGACGCAACCTATACGTCAGTGGTAAAGCTCACCGCCTGGCTTTTAAAGGAAACGGGGCTTTCGGGGGATAACGTTATTCGTCACTACGACGTTACGGGTAAACTTTGCCCCATTTACTATGTAAACAACCCCGATAAATGGGAAGCTTTTAAAAAGGATGTGAAAACAAGCCTTGCTGAACTTAAAGAAAAATGAATCTGCACTGACCGATAAACAGAAAAAGATAATAAGTATAGCCGTAATAATAGCATTGATTGTTTTTTCGGCGGCGGTAGCCTGGTTTGTAGGCAAGCCTATGATAAAGCTCGTATCCTCAAAGGGTGCGTTTTCCGAGTGGGTGGACTCCCACGGAATATGGAGCCGCTTTATATTTATAGGTATGGTTATTTTTCAGGTGGTAATAGCCTTAGTACCCGGCGAGCCGCTTGAAATAGGCGCCGGCTACGCTTTCGGCGCGGTTGAGGGCACAATACTTGTGGTTGTGGGCATAACGCTCGGCAGCGTTATGGTTTTGGGGCTGGTGCGCAAATTCGGCGTAAAGCTGGTAGAAGTGTTTTTTGATATTGAAAAAATTAAAAAGCTTAAATTTCTGCAGGATGAAAAACGGCTCGATTTTATTACCGCCGTAGTTTTCTTTCTGCCGGGCACGCCGAAGGATCTGCTGACCTATGCCGTGGGGCTTACCGATATTAAGTTTTCAAGATTTCTGCTTATTGTGTCGGTGGCAAGGTTTCCCTCGGTCATAACGTCCACTATTGGCGGCAGCGCCCTCGGAATGGCAAATTATAAGTTCGCAATTATAGTTTTCGCCCTTACGGCGGTTATAAGTCTTGCAGGTATTGCGATATATAATTATATCTGCAGGAAAAAAGGAAAAAACGAATAGGTTAAAAAATTGTAATAAATATTGACAAAAGGGGAAACCCGTGGTATGATACAGCTGTACCATTCAAGTTAGTACAGTTGGTACGATGAAAACAGGAGGCTATTATGTTAGAAACAAAAGAGCTTGTTAAAATTTATAAACCGAAAAAAGGCGTGCCGGTTACGGCGCTTAATAAAATAAGCCTTAAGTTTCCCGAAAAGGGTATGGTTTTCCTGCTCGGTAAATCGGGCAGCGGTAAATCCACCCTGCTTAACGTGCTGGGCGGACTTGATAAATACGACGGCGGCGAAATAATAATTAAGGGTGTTTCCTCTAAGAATTTCAGGCAACAGCATTTTGATTCCTACAGAAATACTTATGTCGGCTTTATTTTTCAGGAATACAATGTGCTTGATGAATTTTCGGTAGGCGCAAACATAGCCCTTGCAATAGAGCTGCAGGGCAGAAAAGCTTCCGACAGCGAAATTAACGATATTTTAAAGCAGGTTGATTTAGAGGGCTTCGGCGCAAGAAAGCCCAACGAATTATCGGGTGGACAAAAGCAGCGTGTAGCAATAGCCCGCGCCCTTGTTAAAAAGCCCGAAATAATAATGGCTGATGAGCCCACGGGCGCGCTTGACTCGGCTACGGGCAAGCAGGTATTTGATACGCTTAAAAAGCTATCCGAAACTAAGCTTGTAATAGTTGTATCGCACGACCGCGAATTTGCCGAGCAATATGCCGACAGAATAATAGAGCTTTCCGACGGTCAGGTTATAAGCGATGTGGAGCTTGACAGCGAGGCGGAACCCGCCGAAACACCCGACGGCATTGAGTTTTGCGGCAATACGGTAGAGGTTCCCGCGGGCTACCACCTCACAGAAGAAGACAGAGCAGCCATAAACGACTATATAGATAAGCTGAAATCGGGCGATTTGAAACTTACGGTGGGCGAAAAGTCAAAAACCGCCGCGCGCTTTAAAAAGACCGATGTATCAAAAATTAAAACGGCCGACGGCTCGGGCTTTAAACTTATAAAATCAAAGCTGCCCATGTCCAACGCTTTTAAAATAGGCGCAAGCGGACTTAAACACAAGAAAATAAGGCTTGTAATAACAATTTTACTTTCCTGCATTGCGTTCGGGCTTTTCGGGCTTTCCGATACTTTCGGCTCTTACAACCATGTCAGGACCTGCACAAATTCGCTTATTGATTCGGGCGTTAAATCGGTTGCGGTTGCAAAATCGAAAAAAACGGGCGACTACTGGCGCGATTACGGCTACCGCTTTTCGGAAAAGGAGCTTTCCGATATATCGGCGGGTATGAACGTTAAAATGCACGGTATTTATCAGCCGCTTAAATTTAACGGAGATATATCGAGCCATACAAACCCAGAAATAAAGCTTACGGAAACCGACTACAATATTTATTGCCCCGTTATAAACGGCTTCGCCACCGTAAACGACGCGGTTTTAAAGGAAATGGGCTATAAGGTACTGGCAGGTAATTTGCCCGACGGCACTAAAAACGAAATTGCCGTGAGCGATTATATTTACGAGGTGTTTAAAAAGGCGCAGTATTTTGATAATAAAACCTACAACACCGCAAAGGACGGTACCAAAACCCCCGTTTACACCAAAATCAGCACCTACACCGATTTAATAGGCAAAAAGCTCACATTAGACGGTAAGGAATATACTGTTACCGCCGTTATAGATACAGGTTTTGATATGTCGCGTTATGCGTCGCTTACCGAGAAAAAGGATCACAAAAGCAGGGCTGAACAACTGATAGATATGATTCTTTTGAATGAATTCAGTACGGAGGTAAGCTACAGCTACGCGGAAATTGCAATGGTGGGCGATGGCTGTTTGGATAAAATGATTGCCGAAAGACCTGCAATGGCACCGATAACCGAAGGATATATTTCATTTTACGGCGATAATTTTAACGCTGACTCAAATTACCTTGCCCGTATTTCGGATATAACAAACGAAAAGGTAATTTGGATAGACGGCGAGAAAAAGACCCTCGGCGATAAGGAAATTATAGTAACCGCCGATTCGCTTTCAAACCTTTCCGATGAGTCGGGTACGCGCGCCGAAACAGACGCGGAAAATGAGACAGGTGCTACCGATTACGCAAAGCTGCTTAAAAATAAAAACACCGTTTCAATGTGGAAAAATGTATTCGGCAAGGAAAACAGCAATGAGAATATAAGCGGCTGCAAGATAGTAGGCGTTATAGATAATGTGACCGAGGGTAATAAATCAAAGCTTAAATCCACCGTTGTCTGCTCCGACGGTATTTATAACGAGCTTACCGAGGGAACGGATAAAATATACGGCTTTGCCGTGGGCACAATGCCCGAGGAAAAGAGCGCGGTGCACTCGCTTGTGGCTTACTGCTACAATGAGGACAGCGGCGTGCGCTATGCAATACAAAACTCGGTAACCTTCCAGCTTGATTCCATAAACGACGGACTTAAAACCCTTTCAAAATACTTTTTCTGGATAGGCGTGGGCTTTGCCTTGTTTGCCGCTGTAATGCTTTCCAACTTTATAGGCACCAGCATTTCCTATAAAAAGCAGGAAATAGGAATTTTGCGCGCCATAGGCTCCCGCAGCAACGATGTTTTCAGAATTTTCTTCTCGGAAAGCTTTATTATTGCCATGATAAACTTTGTTTTATCGGCAATCGGCGTATTTGCGGCTACGGTTATAATAAACAGCATTATCCGCAATGATGTGGGCGTGCTTGTAACGGTGCTGAGCTTCGGTGTTCGTCAGGTGGCTTTGCTCTTGATTGTGAGTATTTTTGTGGCGTTTGCGGCAAGCTTTTTGCCTGTTAAACGCATAGCGTCAAAACGCCCGATAGACGCCATAAGGGGCAGATAATGAAAAATATTCTTGAAATACTTGAACATTCGGCAGAGCGTTCACCCGAGAAAACCATTTTTGCCGATGAAAACAAAAGCATGACCTACGGCGAATTTTTAAAAACGGTGCAAAGCATCGGTAGTAAAATAGCTGCGGCGGGGGTGTATAAAGCCCCCGTTGCGGTAATCGCCGAGCGCTCGGTTGAAAATTTAACCGCTATGTTCGGGGTATTATATGCCGGCTGCTTTTACACGGTAATAGACGCGGATATGCCCGCGGAACGCATAAAGGCGATATTTGAAACATTGAGACCCGCCGCGGTTTTGGTGACGGACGCGTGCAAATCCAAAATTTGTGAGATTGATTTTAAGGGCACGGTACTGTATTATAATGAGGCTGCGGCATATGCGCCGAATAAAGAGGCTCTCAGGAAAATACGGGATAATACGGTAGATACCGACCCCGCGTATGTGCTTTTTACCTCGGGCTCAACAGGCGTGCCGAAGGGCGCTGTTGTAAACCACCGCAGCGTGCTTGCATATATTAAATGGTACGCCGATACTTTCAAAATAAACGAAAGCACGGTTTTCGGCAGCCAGACCCCGTTTTATTTCAGTATGTCGGTATCCGACGTGTTCAGCACCGTATATGCGGGAGCGGAACTTCATATTATACCGAAAACGCTCTTTTCCTTCCCCATGAACTTAATAAAGTTTATGAACGAGCGACGGGTCAACACAATTTACTGGGTGCCATCGGCGCTGTCAATAGTTGCGAATTTAAAGGTGCTTGATTATATTGCGCCGGAGTATCTTGAAAAGGTGCTTTTCGCGGGCGAGGTTATGCCGGTAAAGCCGCTTAATTACTGGCGTGAAAGGCTGCCGAACGCGCTTTTCGCAAACCTTTTCGGGCCTACCGAAACTACTGATATTTGCACCTATTATATAGTTGACCGCGAATTTTCCGACGGCGAGACCCTGCCGATAGGCAGAGCGTGCGATAACTGCGATGTGTTTGCAGTGAAAGAGGACAGCACTGCGGCAGATGTGGGCGAAGAGGGCGAATTATACGCCCGAGGCTCGTTTTTGGCAATGGGGTATTACAACAACCCCGAAAAAACAGCGGCGGCGTTTGTGCAGAACCCGCTTAACACCGCCTACCCCGAAACGGTTTATAAAACGGGCGACCTTGTAAAGCGGAACGAAAACGGCGAGCTTATATATATTTCGCGCAAGGATTTTCAAATAAAGCATATGGGCTACCGCATTGAGCTTGGCGAAATTGAGGCGGCGGCATATGCGGCTGAGGGGCTTTCCTCCGCAGCGGTCATATACGACAAGCAAGAGGATAAAATAATTCTTGTTTACACAGGCAGGCAAAAGGACGTAGCGGAGATAATGAACGCATTAAAAAGCCGACTGCCCGATTATATGCTGCCGCAAAAAATAATACGCGTAAAAACAATGCCGATAAACGCAAACGGCAAGACTGACCGTAAATGGCTTACGGCTAATTACAAAAATATCTGATGGGGAGTAATATTCAATGGAGCAGGTTATAAAAATACTGGAAGAAATAAAACCGGGAATTGATTATTCACGCGAGACCGACCTTATAGGGGATAAAATTCTGGATTCACTTAAAATAGTGCAGCTTGTGAGCGAACTTAATGATGAATTTGATATTGAAATAACCCCTATCGACATTGTGCCCGAGAACTTTAAAAGTGCCGAGGCAATTTACGCAATGGTTAAAAGATTAGAGGAAGAATAACCGCTATGAGCTATACCTCGTACAGTTATCTTTTGATTTTTTTGGGCAGCGTGTTTTTATGCTACACGCTGTCGCCGAAAAAATACAAGTGGGTAGTGCTGCTTGTTTCAAGCTATATTTTTTACATGATAAACAGCGGCAAGCTGGCGGTTTTTCTTGTTATTACCACCACGGCGGTGTATTTTGCCGGAGTGTTTATAAACAAGATAAACGACGGCTTTGCCCTTGCTAAAAAAGGGCTCGAAAAGGAAGACCGAAAAAAACTTAAAGCGGATATTGTATGGCAGAAGAAAGCGGTTGTGGTATCGGCTGTGCTTTTTGTTTTCGGCATACTTCTGGTTTTGAAATATTCGGGATTTTTCCTGCACACGGCGAAATTTTTGGCACATCTTGTGCATATTAGGGCGCAGCTGCCGAAATTAAAGTTTATACTGCCGCTCGGAATATCCTACTACACTCTGCAGGCGGCGGGGTATATTATAGACGTATACCGCGGCAAATACCGCGCTACCGAAAATTTCGGAAAATTAGCCCTGTTTTTAAGCTTTTTCCCGCAGATAGTGGAGGGTCCGATAGGCAGGTACGATCTGCTTGCCGATAATCTTTACGAGGGGCACCCGTTTGACTACGACCGCACCGCCTTTGCCCTGCAGCGCATAGTGTGGGGGCTTTTCAAAAAAATGGTCATAGCCGACCGCGCAAACATACTGGTTTCAGAGGTGTTCGGCAGTGCGGGCAAATACTCGGGCAGCGTAATACTTTTGGCGGGTGTGCTTTACACCCTGCAGATTTACGCCGAGTTTTCGGGCTGTATGGATATTGTAATAGGCAGCGGGCAGCTGTTCGGCGTTACAATGTCGGAAAACTTCTGCCGCCCGTTTTTCTCAAAATCGGTAAACGAATTTTGGCGGCGGTGGCACATAACTCTCGGCGCGTGGCTTAAGGACTATGTTTTTTACTCCGTCTCGCTTTCAAAGCCGTTTATGAAGCTTTCACGCTTTGCAAAGGAGCATCTGAACGAATTTTTGGGGTCGCTCGTTCCCGCGTCGTTCGCCCTGTTTTTCACCTGGTTCGGCATAGGCTTTTGGCACGGCGCAGGCTGGAAATATATTGTTTACGGGCTTTATTATTACATAATAATGATGCTCGGTATGTACGCAGAGCCGCTTATAGCAAAGCTTTTCTCCGCGCTTAAAATTAAGCGGGAATCGGCGTCTATAAATATATTCAGAATATTCAGGACTTTAATTTTGGTAATAGGCGGAATGATGCTTTTCCGTGCAGACACCGTGTGCGACTGGCTCTTTATGATAAAGCGCATATTTACCGATTTCGGCGGCGGTACGTTTTTAAAGGACGCGCTACTCTGCGGTATGGACAGTGCGGATTTTATTATTACCGCCATAGGCGCGGCGGTAATTTTCACCGTCAGTCTTTTGCAGGAAAAGGGCATTGAAATAAGGGAAAGCATAGCGCGGTGGGCATTACCCGTGCGCTGGGCGGTGTATCTGGCGCTTGTGCTTTCGGTTATAATCTTCGGCGCTTACGGCATAGGTTACGAGGCGGTAGATTTTATTTACGGACAGTTTTGAGCGTGTCGGCTTTTTCGACAGACTGAGTTTTAAGAGGTGATTTTTATGAAAAAGGGTGTTAAAAACCTTATACGCGCGGTAAGCTTTTTTGCCGTGCTTATACTTTCGGTGGTGTCGTTTTCATATATGCTCGCCCCTAAGGATAACACGAAAGAGGCGGGCATAGTAAACCCCAGCGCACACGGCTTTTACTCCGAGCCGAAAAATACAATTGACGTTGCCGTTATAGGCAATTCCGACGCATACAGCGGCTTTTCGCCTATGGAGCTTTGGAAAAATTACGGCTACACGTCATATGTAAGCGGCGAGGGGCGGCAGACCGTGGCGCAGGCGTATGTTATGCTGAACGATATTTTAAAAAGCCACAAGCCCAAGGTGGTAATTTTAGAGACCGACGGCTTTTTTACAAAATCAAAGGTGGTGGAAAGCGCCGCGAAAATTATAAACACCTCGCTCGGCTCTTGCTTTTCGGTTTTTCAGTACCACGATCGCTGGAAAAAAGTCAAGCCCGATGAGCTTTTGAAAAAGCCGCGCTTTACCGCACACTGCGCGCCCAAGGGGCAGTGGCTCAGCAACGATGTTAAGGGCTATATGGGCGGGGAATATATGGTTAAAAGCAAAGAAAGGGCGGAAATACCGCTTGCCTCAAAAACCGCGGCTAACGCCTTTATTAAAACCTGCCGCGCAAACGGCATTAAGGTAATACTGTTAGAGCTGCCCTCGCAAAGCTCATGGAGCTACCGAAAGCACAACGCGGTAAAGGAATTTGCCGAGGCTTATGATATTCCCTTTGTTGATATGAACATAGACCGCGCGCGGTTTGATTTTGACTGGAAGACCGACACGCGCGACGGCGGTAACCACCTCAACAACCGCGGCGCGAGAAAATGCACAATGTTTTTAGGCGATTATTTAAGCCGGAATTACGAGCTTACCGACCGCCGAACCGATAAGGGCTTTTCACACTGGAACAAGGATTACGAGGAATACCACAAAACGGTGAAAATATAAAATGCGGGCTGTGTGTAAAGACTGTCAAAACCCTATTTTCAGTGATTTTTTTCGCCCAAAATAATAAAAACTTAAAATAATAAAAAAAATACTTGATTTTTTACGCACAATCTGTTATTATAATGTTTGCTATGTAATCGGCTTTATGCCGTTATGGAAAGAGAAGGAGGTGCAGACCATGGCTAAATGTGATATCTGCAGTAAAGAAATTGCTTTCGGGATTAAAGTTTCCCACTCGCACAGACGTTCAAATAAAATGTGGAAATCGAATGTCAGACGCGTAAAGGCTGTTGTTGACGGCTCTGTCAAGCACGTTACCGTATGCACGATGTGTCTCCGT
>URPQ01000037.1 GCA_900549755.1 uncultured Oscillospiraceae bacterium | reverse complement strand
AGTCATTCTGCGTAAGGGATGATATTGGAAGTTACATCCGAACCGTGTATCACATGGTAAGCCATACTCCTAAGCGGTAGGTCGGGTGTTCGAATCACCTCGGGAACGCCAAAAACTCCGCCGGAAACTTAAGTAAAATCAAGGGTTTCCGGCATTTTTTCATTTTTACGAAGAAACAGCAAAAACGAAAAAATCACAAGTTTTCATTAGCAAATTCTCCGTCTGCTAATTATTCGTGTTAAAATCGGTGTAATAACTTAAATAATTGGCGTAATTAAACACGAATACTTCTGCAATAAAGAACAAATCAATCCAGCAGGTCTTCAACCTCGCAACCGAGTGCTTTTGCAAGGCTGACAACAACCTCCGCCTGTGCTTTATTGATGTTATTTTGCTTTTGCTCATACAACTGAATCATGCGAAGGGTGACACCCGCTGCATTGGAAAGTTGCTGCTGCGTGAACCCCCGCGCTTTTCGGATTTCGTGGAGCTTCGATTTTTTTCTGCTGCGATTCTGTTCAATGATTTCATTGGCACTGTCAACAAACTTGCTGACATCCGCTTCATGCAGAATATACATGGAGAACACCGTAGACAATGTCAGCCCGTCATTTGCCATATCCTCAAATCGCTTACCCGTCTTCCACTGGTAGTAAGCTAAAATCCAACCAGACCAATATTCCCGACCCTTAAAGTCGTTATAGGACGGCTCTTTATTCTCGTAAGATACATTTGTTGCTTTAAGCACTGCTTCTGCAAGTTCGAATCCAGACATACCTGTTATATATTTGGGGTTGCCTCTTTCAAATTTGGACGCAATGCCAGAGGTGATAAACCATCCAAAAAACTCATCGGGAGCAAATCCCAAATCACATACGCCATATTCGACCATATCTCCGAGGTTGTTCATTGCGTCATCTAAGTATAACTCGCTGTAAGCGTTCGTCATCATTGACCCACCCTTCACGAATAATATCCATTACATATTTCTCTGTCAGAACAGAGCCTTTGCTCTTTTCCTTTTTAAATTCTTCCCGAGCAGCCGTATCGCGGGCAAGTTTTTTGGGGAAATATATTTCTTTAGGCACAGGTATTGCATCTACAAAGGAAAACCGTTCAAATGCTTTTTCGGACATAGCGACGATTTGTTCGCCGAGCTTTCCGAGAACCATTGCCCGCTCCAACTGCGAAACCGAAATGGTATTATTCAGAAAGGCATTGGCAAATGAAAAATAGGAGTCATCCGCGCGGTATCCTTTCACAATATCGTATTTTTTGTATTCTATTGCGAAGTTCTCAAAAATATAGTTCTTTGCCTGCATTGCAATATCTCCGCCGATGCGAAATTTACGGTTTTCCAAAAGGATATATAACCAGTTAAGAATATTATAATCTCCAGATGTCAGAGAGAGAATTGAAAGGTCGGTCAAATTCAGTTCGTATTGATTTGTAAAGCCGTCTGTTTCGGTAGAACACGCCCATTCCTTTGCGAGGTCAACGCTTTCCGTACAGTAGAAACCGAGCCCGTAATCATTATGCGGATTGCCTTTACCAAAAACAGGCTTTTCAATGATTTGCTGTGAACCGTGAAACACGGTAAGTTTATTTAACATAGGCGCATCTCCTTTCTATCGTTATAACGATAGTTTAATTATATTATATCGCTCTGCCGATAGTTTGTCAAGAGGCTATAACCGTTATACGCTGCTTGATACAAAAAATCAGGAATGATATTTGCGCATAACCGCAAACATTGTCGAATCTCCAAAGTTTTTCGGGTTATAACCGCAAAACTATTGACTAACAAGACTCTTGGTGTTATACTAATAGCGCACGGAGGTGTTTAATATGATATTTAGAGAAAATTATGTAAAAAAGATAATGGCATTCACTGATACTCCGTTTGTTAAGGTTCTTACTGGTGTCCGTCGTTGTGGTAAGTCCACCATTATGCAGATGATAATGGATGAACTTCGGGCTAAAGGTATCCCCGAAGAAAGAATAGTAAGTTACCGCTTTGATTCGATGGAGTACGAAGGCATGACTGCAAAGCAGTTATACGAAATGCTCAAAGAAAAGCTTTCAGAGACTGAAAAGACCTATCTGTTTCTGGACGAAGTGCAGGAAATATCCTCTTGGGAGAAGACTGTAAATTCTATCAATACCGATTTTAATGTCGATATATATGTTACGGGTTCCAATTCCCGTATGATGTCTTCTGAGATTGCGACCTATCTTACAGGTCGGTATGTATCGTTCCGTATATTTACCCTTTCCTTTGAAGAATATCTTACATTTAAGAAACAGTACGGCGAGGTAGAAGACACACACAAAGAATTGGTAAATTACATTAAGTACGGTGGTTTCCCAGCTATTCATCTGCAAAAATATACGTTGGATGAAGCGTATACAATCGTTCGTGATATTTATAATTCCACTATATTCTCTGACATCGTTAAAAGGAATCAGGTTCGCAAGGTTGACCAGTTAGAGCGCGTTGTTAAATTTGTCTTTGATAATGTTGGGAAAACTTTCTCTGCAAAGTCTATTTCGGATTATATTAAATCCGAACATCGCACCATAGACAACGAGACGGTATATAATTATCTTGAAAAATTAGAGAGTGCTTATATTTTGCATCGCTGCAGAAGATACGATGTGCAGGGAAAGGAACTTCTTAAAACGCAAGAGAAGTTTTATCTTGCCGACAGTTCATTCAAATACAGTGTTTTAGGCTATAACGACCAGAGCATTGCCGCTATGCTTGAAAATGTGGTGTATTTGGAACTTCTCCGCAGGGGCTATGAGGTATGTATCGGCAAAACGCCGAGCGGTGAGATTGATTTTATCGCTACCAGACAGAATGACAAACTATATATTCAGATAACCAAGGAAATCCATTCGGAAAAAACAGAAAAGAGAGAATATGACCGTCTTCTTGAAATCAATGACAATTACCCGAAATACCTGCTGCGAACCGACGATTTTGCCGACGGGAATTATCAGGGCATCAAAACCATGCATGTTGCCGATTTCCTTTTGTCAAAGGAATACTGATTTTTAAACATTAATGGCAGCGGATTTTCGCTTTTCGGGATAAAGCACCGTCGGGAGGCGGCAGCGGTATGCCCTGCGGCGCTTGCCGTGAGTTTTTGTATCAGTTGAATGAAGAAAACGAGAATATGGAAATTATGGTGAATTACGAAACAAGAGAGACCGTAACCCTGAAAGACCTGATGCCGAATTGGTGGGGAAAGGAGCGCTATGCGCAATCCTGCACAGAAAAAACGAATGGCTAAAAAACTTAAAAGCGTTGGTTTCTGCCAAAATAGAGAAACCAACGCTCTTTTAATTTAAAGCTCCGCTAAGGTTTTGCAGCCCTTTTTCTTGAGCCACGAATAAATAAGGACGGATAAAATTAAATTAACCGCGCCCACGGCAAGCAAAAACGGCACCGCGCCGATTTTGTGACCTACCGTAAAGAACAGCGCGCAGTAAATTCCTACATAAATAAATCCGCCGAACATAGCTATCATAACGCCGCCGCTCTGCTTTATGGGGGTTATTTCGCTCGTCCAGTTAAGGTTGGGCATTTTAAGCCCTACAAACAAATCGAAAAGCGCCAAAAGCAGCACGAATGTAAGCGCCGAAACAAACGCCGCGGCAAATTGCAGGGGAGTGAACATAAACGCCGCGCAAAGCATACAGAATATAACCGGCGCGCCCGTTAAAATAAGCTGCATATTAAGCTTTGCCCTTAATACGTCAAGCGGCTTTACCGGCAGCGACTGCAGGGTCCAAAGCGACTTGCCCTCAAGCGAAATTGAGGGCGCCGCCATATCATTCATTGAGGCGGCTGCGCACACCGCGGTAAACAGCAGTATAACCGCGCTGCCCGAATTTTTGCCGAAAAGCTCGTTCATTACAAGCATAAGCGTATTGCCCTTTATGAGCAGGGCTACGCCCAAAACCGGCAGCAGCAAAATTCCCAGCCCGCAGTTTAGCATATAATTGGGGCTTGATACAAACCGCGAAAACTCCTTGTGCAAAAGCGCCGACTGTACGCTCTTTTTCCGAGCGACGGTCTCGCGGTACTTTTTCTTTGCCGTTTTGCCCGTGGCGGTTGCAATTTTCAAAAAACTGCGGGAAATAAGCGCCCACATAAGCGCAAACAGCAGCAAAACAACTGCCGAAACAATAATCATTGCAACAAAATCACCCGTTCCCACTCTGCCGAAAAGGTAAATGGGGTATGCCGAGCCTTTTATTTTATCGCCGTATTTTGCGGCGTTCACTATTAAATCGCTTATAATATCCTGCGCCTTAAAGCAGACAAAATAATAAGCCCCGAAAAACAGCAGCGATACTATTACGGTAATAAAGCTTTTGTTTTTCAGCTTTAAGCTTATTTTTGCCACTACCCAGCCGAGCGCGCTTGAAAGGGTAAGCACAAAAACCGAAATTAAAAGCACAAGCAAAATGCAGCCGATAACGGCGGGCAGGCTGTGCGACCCGATTATAATATAAACCGCTGCCGCGGGAATAAGCACCACGCCCGAATACATAAGCCCCATAAGGTAGACCCCGAGCAGGCGGGAAATCATAATAGTGCCCACGGGTATGGGCATAGATAAAAGCAGGTCGTTATCCTTTGCGAGGTAAAGCCCCGAATAGGTATTGAACACGCTGCCGAAAGCGCCGAGCAATATAGAAATAATGCCCATTATTGCAAAATAGAGCCAGCCGAGCCCCGCTGCCGAAAGCGGCTTGCAAAGCGCAACCGATAAATAGGTGAACATTCCGCCGAGAATACCCACCATTAAAAATACAAACAGCACTATATATCCCGTAACCGCCGCCTTAGAGCGGGCTTTGTTTTTCTTAGCGTCGTAAAAATAGGCACGGAATATTTCGGTGAACTGCTTTTTAAGAAGTATTTTAACCATACTCAATCCTCCAGCTCAAGGAATACCTGTTCAAGGGATGCGTCGCCCTTTACTTCTTCCATTGTGCCCGAGCGTATAAGCCTGCCCGCCTTTATAATGGCAACCTTATCACAAAGCTTTTCGGCAACCTCCAAAACGTGGGTGGAAAAGAATATCGCGCCGCCGTTGTCACATTCCTCGCGCATCATTTCTTTAAGAATATGCGCGGCTTTCGGGTCAAGCCCCACAAAGGGTTCATCCATTATTATAAGCCTCGGGGTGTGCAGCCACGCCGCTATTATTGCAAGCTTTTGCTTCATTCCGTGGGAATAGGCGGCAACAGGCTCTGCCAGGCTATCGGTCAGCTCAAAGGTATCGGCATATTTTTTAATGCGCACCGCGCGGTCCTCTGCGCTGACACCGAAAATATCCGCTATGAAATTAAGGTATTTAATTCCGCTCATAAAATCGTATAAATCGGGATTATCGGGAATATAGGCAATTTCTTTTTTACATTCAAGCGGCTGCTCTTTAACGGATTTTCCGTTTATGTATATCTCGCCCGCGTCAAACTGTAAAATTCCCGCAACGGATTTAAGCGTGGTGGTTTTTCCCGCGCCGTTATGACCTATAAAGCCGTAAATCTCGCCGGGGGCTATGTGCAGGCTTAAATCGTCCACGGCTTTTTTATCGCCGTATACCTTAGTAAGATTTTCAATTTTAAGCATAAATCTCTCCTCCTATGCACGTTTCATTATACGACCGCCCGCCGCATTTTTCAACAATAAGTTTACATTAAAACCCGATTATGGTATTATAAAGGCGGTAAGGTAAAAAGGCGGGTGCAATATGGCAAACAGGCGGCTTGCCTTTGCACTAAGGGACGTGCGGGACAGCGAAACGGTGTGCGGCTGCCGCGGGATTATTCGGGAGAAATTCCGCCGCAAATGCTTATTATGGATGTGCCCGCAGGGGAATATATTGTTTTTGAGCACGGACCCTTTGATTTTGAAACGCAGAACGCCGAGGTTGAGGCGGAAATTGAGCGGGCAATGAAGGGGTTCGACTATGAAAGCAGCGGCTATGAGCTTGATACAACCCCCGGCAGAGTGTTTTATTTTTACCACGATTGCAAAAAATTCCGGAAATACGTCCGTCCGGTTAAAAAGATTTATAATTCCTAATTAAAAATTTCCCCGAGCTTTGGCATTAGTCAAAGCTCGGGGAAATGCTTTATTTCTGCTTATTTTGTACCGAAAATACGGTCGCCTGCGTCGCCGAGACCGGGAACTATGTAGCAGTGGTCATTAAGATGATCGTCAAGCCCCGCACAGTAAACCGGCACGTCGGGGTGAGCGGCGGTGAACGCCTCAATTCCCTCGGGAGCGGCTATAATGCACATAAACTTAATGCGCTTGGGGTTAAATTCCTTTATTCTTGTAACCGCGTCAATAGCGCTGCCGCCCGTTGCAAGCATGGGGTCAAGCACAAAAACATCACGCTCGTTAAGGTCGGCGGGCAGCTTGCAGTAGTAATCAACCGGCTTGTGTGTTTCGGGGTCGCGGTACATACCTATATGACCCACCTTAGCCGCCGGAATAAGGCTTAAAACGCCGTCTACCATGCCGAGCCCCGCTCTTAAAATGGGTACAAACGCCATTTTTCTGCCGGCAAGTTTTTTGGTTTTGGCAGTGGTTATGGGGGTTTTGATTTCAACCTCGGTAAGCGGCAGGTCTCTTGTTGATTCATAGCACATAAGCATTGCAATTTCGCTTACAAGCTCGCGGAATTGCTTAGAGCCTGTTTTTTCATCACGCAGGATGGAAAGTTTATGCTGAATAAGCGGGTGGTCCATAATAAATACGTTATCTTTCATTTTTTGCTGCTCCTTCAGGAATTTGATTTTTCAATTTCGGTTATCATATCAATGCGTCTTTGGTGACGCCCGCCCTCAAACCCGGTGTTGACAAAAATATCGCACAGCTCAAGCGCCGTGCCTATACCTATTACTCTGCCGCCGAGACATAATATGTTGGAGTTATTGTGAAGTCTGGTGTATTTTGCCGAGAAATGCTCGCTGCAGGCGGCGGCGCGTATACCGTTCACCTTATTTGCCGCAAGCGACATACCTATGCCTGTGCCGCAAATAAGTATTCCCAGCTCGTTTTCGCCGTTTTTAATGCTGTTTGCAACCTTAAGCGCTATTTCGGGGTAATCGACCGATTTATTTTCGTATATGCCGAAATCCTCCACCTCAAAGCCTTCGGCTTTTAAGTGCTCGACTATTGCGTTTTTATGCTCAAAGCCGCCGTGATCACAGCCTACTGCTATTTTCATAAGCTCACCTCTTTTTTCTTTTTAAGCTCGCGTTCTGCCTGGGGCAGCCTTAAATATACGGGCAGCAGCTTGTCCGGCGTTACGGATAAGCCGTTTTTAAATATATCCTCCGCCGCAAGTGCTGCGGATACCGCGTTTTGATACCTGCGCTCGGGCGCCGATTTACAAACGCCGGGTATATTTTCGGCAAACGGGAAGAACACGTCTGTTCCGTCGCCCACTATTATAACACGTTTTTCTCCGTTTTGCGACACTTTTTTTAAATTTTCCGCAAGTTCTTCGCATAAAACCGCTCTGTCCTCGCACAGGCGGGTAATTTTGCCGCCCGAAATTTCAAAAATCGCGTTGTATACCTGGTTGCAGCGCGCGTCCATAACCGCGCACACAATGCAATCGGTATCGCGGTAGTTAAAGGCGAGCGATAAAAGAGTAGAGACCCCTGCGCAGGGCAAATTCCGCACGGCGGCAAGCCCCTTTGCGGCGCTTATGCCTATGCGCACCCCGGTAAACGAGCCGGGACCTGCGTTTATAGCCAGCCCGTCAATATCCTGCAAATTAAGCCTTGCCGCGGCAAAAAGCCCCTCTGCCATAGGCAAAAGGGTTTGCGAGTGGGTAAGCTTTACGTTTACAAAGGCGGATGCTATAACCTGCCCGTCCTCGGTTATTGCGGCAGAGGCAGGACCCGCCGTACATTCAAGAGAAAGTATTTTCATTGTGTTTCAGTCTCCGTTAAATCAAGATCGCACGCGCCGTCAATATTTATCACGCGTTCGTTTTCGCCCGTTTGTTCAAAGCTGACGGTTATAGTGCCCGCGGGCAGTGCGTTTTCAATGTTTTCGCTCCACTCAGCCGCTATTACTCCGCCTTGCTCTGCGTACTCAAAAAAGCCGGTGGAATAAAGGTCTTCCCACCCCGAAATTCGGTACATATCAAAATGGTAAAGCGGCAGCCTGCCGCCGATATATTCGTTTATAAGCGCAAAGGTAGGGGACGTGACCGTGCCCGTAAAGCCGAGCCCGCGCGCCAGCCCCCGCGTAAAGCAGGTTTTGCCCATTCCGAGACCCCCGCGAAAGGCTATAACCTCGCCGCCGCGCAGGGTTTGCGCCAGCCGAAAGCCTATGCTTTCAGTTTCTTCGGGGGATTTTGTTGTGTATTTTTTCATTTTTTCACCTTTATTTATATGTATCAACGGCGGCGCACTTTGTTTTTATAAAGTCTTTAAAGAGGTTATATTTTATATCTGAGCCGAAACAGATTGCGGGCAGCAGATAAGCCTGCACCGAGTTGGTATGAATCATAATCAGCTTGTTTTCAACAATGCTTATTCTGTCAATTCCCGAATATTTGGTTTCGGTTTTATTATCCTCTGTTTCCTCTGTAAAGCAGTCCTCATAAAAGGTAAGCACCGAATGGGGCGAATAGGGCGGTTTTCCGTTTTTTATAAGGGCTTTTATCTGGATTTTTGCCGTAGCGGGATTTTGTCTGCCAAAAAATATTAAAATCAACATAATCCTTATCGGTTAAATCTATATTGAACTGAAATTTCATATTAAACCCCTCCGATTATTATTTTATAACGCGTGAGGGGTTTTGTCAATCAATGATTATTTTGAAACGAAAAAGGCACCCCTGCCGCTATCTTAATTGATAACAGCAGGGGGGATTTTCAATTGTTCCGCATTATTTTATCGGGTGCGTCCAGCCCTTTGTATCGGGCAGCCTGCCCCACTGAATACCTGTTAAGGTATCGTAAAGGTGCTGCGTGACCTCGCCTATTTTGCCGCCGTTAATGGTATACTTAACGTCCTTATAGCAAAGCTCGCCTATGGGGGATACTACCGCCGCAGTGCCGCAGCCCCAGGCCTCTTCAAGCTTGCCGTTTTTAAGCGCCTCGCCGAGCTCATCCACGCTCAAAAGCCGCTCGCTTACGGTGTAGCCCTCACTCTTTAAAACCTCTATGCAGGATTTGCGGGTAATACCGGGGAGTATTGAGCCTGTAAGCGCTGGGGTTACTATTTCGCCGTCAATTTTGAACATAACGTTCATAGCGCCCACTTCTTCAATATACTTGCGCTCTACGCCGTCAAGCCACAAAACCTGCGAATAGCCCTTTTCCTCGGCTTTTTCGCCCGCGCGGTTGCTTGCGGCATAGTTTCCGCCGCACTTAGCGTAGCCCGTGCCGCCGCGTACCGCGCGCACGTCCTTATCCTCAATCATAATTTTAACGGGGTTAATGCCCTCTTTGTAATAGCTGCCCACAGGGGAGAGGATAATAACAAAGGTTGCGTGATGAACCGCGTGAACGCCTAAGTTTTCATCGTTACCGAACATAAAGGGGCGAATGTAAAGGGAAGTGCCCTCTGCCGAGGGTACCCAGTCCTGCTCAAGGCTTATAAAGGTATCCAATATCTGCATAAAGTCATCTTCGGGTATCTGCGGCAGGCATAGGCGCTCGGCAGAGTTGTTCATACGCTTTATATTCTCGGTCGGGCGGAAAAGCTGCACCTTGCCGTCCTTTCGGCGGTAAGCCTTCAGCCCCTCGAATATTTCGGAGCCGTAGTGCAGCACGGTTGACGCGGGGTGCAGCGAAATATTGCCGAACGGCACAATTCTCGCATTATGCCAGCCCTCCTCGCGCGAATAGTCCATCATAAACATATGGTCGGTGAAAATTCTGCCGAAGCCTAAGGTACTGCTGTCGGGCTTTTCCTTTAAAACGGGAGCCTTTGTAATTTTAATATCCATTTTTAACACCGTTCCTTTCAAAGCTCTGCGCCTGTTTTAAGCGCCTTTAGGTTTACGTCCAGCATATCGGCGTGCTTTGCGGAAATAACCTTTTTAAGCGCCGCTGAAACGCTTTCCTCTTTAAATTCGCCCATAACCTTTAAAATATTGCCCATAAGTATCATATTCGCAAGGGTGGGTATGCCGTTTTCGTTTGCAAGGCGGGTTGCGGGCACATAATAAGCCGTAACGTCGGTGCGGTTTACCTTGCGCTCAACCAGCGTGGAGTCAACAAATATTGTGCCGCCCGCTGCCACGGCGCTTTCGTAGCGGTCAAGCGAGGGCAGGTTCATGGCTATTAAAACATCGGGCTTTGAAACTATGGGCGAGCCTACGGGGCTATCGCTTATGATAACCGAGCAGCTTGCCGTGCCGCCGCGCATTTCGGGCCCGTAGGAGGGCAGCCAGCTTACCTGCTTTTCCTCAATAAGCCCCTTATACGCCGCAAATTTTCCCGCAAAAAGTATGCCCTGACCGCCGAAGCCGGCGAATAAATACTGCGTTGTGCTCATTTTGTTTCCTCCTTTGCGGCTGACCTGTCCTTATAAACGCCGAGGGGATAGTAGGGTATCATTTTTTCCTCTATCCATTTAAGGGCGTTCTGCGGGGTAAGCCCCCAGTTGGTCGGGCAGCTTGAAATAACCTCTACAAGCGAAAAGCCCTTGCCGTCTATCTGATTCTGGAAAGCCTTTTTAATAGCTTTTTTCGCGTTTTTAACATTTTTAACGTTGTTTACGGCAACGCGCTCCAAATATTCCGCGCCGTCAAGCTGTGACAGCAGCTCGCACACCTTAACGGGGTAACCGCACTGCGTTACGTCTCTGCCGTAGGGGGAGGTCTGCGTTACCTGACCGGGCAGGGAAGTGGGCGCCATTTGTCCGCCTGTCATACCGTATATTGCGTTATTTATAAATATAACGGTTATGTTTTCGTTTCTCGCGGCGGAGTGCACCGTTTCAGCCATACCTATTGACGCTAAATCTCCGTCGCCCTGGTATGTAAATACTATATTGTCGGGCTCGGCGCGCTTAACGCCCGTTGCAACCGCGGGCGCTCTGCCGTGAGACGCCTCAATCATATCGCAGTTAAAATAGTTATAAGCCAAAACCGAGCAGCCCACGGGCGCTATGCCTACGGTTTTACCCTCTATACCTAATTCGTCAATAACCTCCGCTACAAGACGGTGTACTATACCGTGAGTGCAGCCGGGGCAATAATGGAACGGCGCGTCTGTCAGCGCGTGGGGTTTATCAAATACTACCATTATTTTGCACCTCCGTTTTCTGCGGCTTTTTCTATAGCCTTTAACACCATATCGGGCGAGGGTATCATACCGCCCGTGCGGTTGCAAAGGGTTACGGGCACCCTGCACTCCGTAGCAAGCTTTACGTCCTCAATCATCTGACCCATTGAAAGCTCAACCGAAATAAACTGCTTTGCGGTTTGCGCCGCCTTTTTAAACGGCTTTTCGGGGAACGGCCACAGGGTTATGGGGCGTATCATACCCACCTTTATGCCCTTTTTGCGGGCTTCGGTTATTGCGTTTTTTGAAACGCGCGCCGCTATGCCGAACGCCGCTATTACGATTTCGGCGTCCTCGGTCATATATTCCTCATACATAGTCTCGTTTTCTTCTACCGTTTTATAGCGCTCGTAGCGCTCAAAATTAAGCCTTTCAAGCTCCTCGGGCACAAGCGACAGCGAGTTTACTATGTTATGCTTTCTTGCCATTTTGGTGCCTGTGGTGGTCCACGGCTTTTCAGGCCTTGGCTTAATATCGTAATTGAGTGATACAGGCTCCATCATCTGCCCCATTGTGCCGTCCGCCAAAATCATAGAGGTCATACGGTATTTATCGGCAAGCTCGAAGCCCTTAACGGTCAGGTCCGCCATTTCCTGAACGGAGGAGGGGGCTAAAACTATCATATGAAAATCGCCGTGCGCGCCGCCCTTTGTAGCCTGAAAATAATCCGACTGCGAGGGCTGTATGCCGCCGAGACCCGGTCCGCCGCGCTGAACGTTTACAACAAGCGCGGGCAAATCCGCTCCCGCAAGGTAGGAAAGCCCCTCGCCCTTAAGCGATATACCGGGGCTTGAGGATGAGGTCATAACCCTGTGACCCGTGGAAGAAACGCCGTAAACCATATTTATTGCGGCAATTTCGCTTTCAGCCTGCAAAAACGTGCCGCCTATTTTCGGCATTCTTTTAGCCATATATGCGGCAATTTCGGTCTGCGGGGTTATGGGGTAGCCGAAATAATGGCGGCAGCCCGCTATTATCGCGGCCTCGGCAATTGCCTCGTTGCCTTTCATAAGAACCTTATCGGACATATTTTTCACTCACCTTTCTATTTTAATAATACAATCGGGACACATGGTGGCGCAGAAGGCGCAGGCGATGCAATCCGCCTCGTTCGCCGCCTCTACGGGGTGGTGACCCTTTTTGTTGATCTTGTCGGTTGCAAGGCGCAGCACCTTTTTGGGACATACGTCCACGCAAAGCCCGCAGCCCTTGCAGTTGTCGGTTTTAAATGTCAGTTTTGCCATTGTATTACTTCCTTTCAGTTTATTTTCGGCTGTAAATTTATTGAATATAAACCGTTTATTTTACCCTTTAAAGCGTCATAAACGGTGTTATGTACGGTGGTGCAGGCTATCGGCAGACCCGACAGTTTTGACACATCTTCCGCATACGGTAAAGAGGACAGAACGTCCTCGGGCGTGGTTTCCTCCCCTAAGTTTGAGTTATTCACAAGCCCCGTAAATTTAATGCCGCCCGCATACTCTATTTCACGCATAACCTCTATTGTTTCCGCCGCCTTGCGAGTTAAAGGGCGAAAGCAGTTTATAACCATAAGCATATCGTAGTCATTTTCCTTGATTATTGCGGGGGCTAACCGCCCGAGCGCCAGCGCGCCGCGGTCATCGCCGCCTATATCAAGAATAAATCTTTTGTCCTTACAGTCGGTTATCATATACATTTGCTGCGGCATTGCGGGAATATCAATGTTCGTTCCCGCATATTCCGAGCAGATAAGCTCTATGCCCGCGCTTTCAAGCTCCTTTGCGCTGTCCTTTGTTCTGAAATATGGGTTTACAATATCAAGATCGGCTATTGCAACACTGTTATACTGCTTTTTAAGATCAAACGCAAAGTTTACCGCAACATTTGTTTTGCCGCTGCCGTAGTGCCCGCAAAGCAGGGTTAATCTTTTAAATTTCATATAATCACCACCGTTTTTAATTGGGAATGTGGAATTACAGCTTATTTCGCTGAATTTTGCCGCTTGTGGTTTTCGGCAGGCTATCCTTAAATACTACAATCCGCGGATATTTATATGGCGCGGTGTGCGCCTTAACATAGGTCTGAATTTCTTTTTTAAGCTCCTCTGTCGCTTCGGTGCCTTTAACCAGCACTATGCTTGCCTTTACCACCTGCCCGCGAACGGGGTCGGGAGCGGCTGAAACGCCACATTCAAGCACATAGGGCAGCTCCATTATAACGCTTTCAATCTCAAACGGACCTATGCGGTAGCCCGAGGACTTAATAACATCGTCAATTCTGCCCACATACCAGTAAAAGCCGTCCTCATCACGCCACGCGGTATCGCCCGTGTGGTAATAGCCGTCGTGCCAGGTCTCGTCGGTCTTTTCCTTATCGCCGTAGTAGCAGGTTGCAAGACCGCAGGGCAAACCGTTTTTAATATTTATCACTATTTCGCCCGTCTCGCCCGCGGGAACGGATTTACCGTCCGCGTCAATAATATCAACGTCATATATCGGCGCGGGCTTGCCCATTGAGCCTATTTTATGCGGCTCGCCCGTCATATTGCCTATAATCATGGTGCTTTCGCTCTGCCCGAAGCCCTCTAATATTTGCAGCCCCGTAGCCTTTTCAAACTGGCGGTAAACCTCGGGGTTAAGCGCCTCGCCCGCCGTGGTCATATGCTTAACGGACGAAAAATCATACTGCGAAATATCCTGCTTTATCATCATTCTGAGCATTGTAGGCGGCGCGCAGAATGTGGTAATGTGATATTTTGCAAACATAGGCAGTATGTCAGCCGCGTCAAAGCGGTCGAAATCGTAAACAAAGGTTGCCGCCTCGCACAGCCACTGCCCGTAAAGCTTGCCCCACATGGCTTTTGCCCAGCCCGTATCGGAAATGGTGAAATGCAGACCGTCGGGGTCAACATTGTGCCAGTATTTCGCGGTGTGGAAGTGCCCGAGCGCGTATTTATAGCTGTGCGCCGCAATTTTCGGGTAGCCGCTTGTGCCCGATGTAAAGAACATAAGCATAAGGTCGTCGCCGCAGGGTGCGTCCGCCGTTCTTTCATAGTGGGTGCTGTAAAGCCTGTATTCCTCGTCAAAGCTGCGCCAGCCCTCTCGCTCGCCGTTTACAATAAGCTTTATAAGCGGCTTACCGTAATCCTTTTCGGCAATATCGGCTTGGTGGGCGGTATCGCCGTCCGCCGTGCAGATAATCGCCTTAACGCCCGCCGCCTTAAAGCGGTAGCTGAAATCGTGCTCCTGCAGCTGATTGGTGGCGGGAATCGCAACAGCTCCCAGCTTATTAAGACCCAGCATTGCAAACCAGAACTGATAGTGGCGCTTTAGCACCAGCATTACGCGGTCGCCCTTTTTAATGCCTAAAGATTTAAAGTAGTTCGCACACTGGTTAGAGGCTTTCTTTAAATCTTTAAAGGTAAAGCGGCGCTCGGTCTTATCCCGCGAAATATGCAGCATTGCAAGCTTTTCGGGGTCTTTATCCGCCAATGCGTCCACAAGGTCAAAGGCGAAATTAAAGCGCTCGGTATTTTTAAACTTAATTGAAAGCGGCGTGCCGTTTTCGTTCTCGGTAATATCAATAAACTGCCTGTAAATTCTGTCCTTATTATCGTCGCGCGATATGGGGGTTATTTCTTCATTCGGCTTTGTTCCCGTAAGTTCCGGTATCGGCTCGCCCGTCGGGTTTAAAACAATTGCGTAGAATATGCAGTCCCTGCCGTCCACCGCAATCATTCCGTGGGGGGTTGAGCTGTCGTAATAAATGCTGTCGCCGGGGCCTAAAACCTCTTTATGCTCGCCCACCTGAACCTTTAGCTTACCCTCAATAATAAGGTCGCACTCCTGCCCTGTATGGGTGGTAAGCTCAATATCGCGGTGCTGCGCCTCCTCGCTGAACACGCTTTTAACATAAAGCGGCTCGGCTATGCGGTTTTTGAAAGACGCGGCAAGGTTATAGTAGGTCATACCGTGTGCCTTTTCAATGCGCTGCCCCTCGCCGCGGCGGGTTACGGTGTAGGATTTAAGGTTAGGGCTTTGCCCCTCGATAATATCGGTAACATCAACGCCGAAAGCCAGCGCACAGCGGTAAATAAAGGCAAAGTTTAAGTCGCTCCTGCCGTTTTCGCAGGCAAGGTATTCTTCTTCACTTACGGCGGTCTTTTTAGCCATATCGGCGGCGGTAAGCCCCTCAATTTCGCGCAGCTCCCTTATTCTGCCCGCAATTTCGCCTAATTTGAAATCAAGCCCTGTCATTTGTTCCATTTTTCTTACTCCCTTTCAAGGGACGGAAAAAGCGCCCGCCCCAAAGCTGTTACTTTGAGACGAGCGCCGAATTTAAAAACTTTTCGGTTACCCGCGGTACCACTCAAATTGCGGTATTAAAACCGCCCCTCTTGGAATCAAGCAATTCCTATGCATTTACGCAGCAATCACGGAGAGGGTCTACTCGCAAGCACGCTTTCTTCCTCCCGGCTCAGAAGCTACAAACGCAAACCCCTATTCAGCAGCTTTCACCAACCGCTGCCTCTCTTAAAAACAGATAGTCTGCGCCCTCTTCGTCGGCGCCTTTTTAATTTGATATTGGTATTTTATCACAGTTTTGGAAATTTGTCAATATTTTAATTCGGAATTCGGAATTAAAGCTTATTCCTTTGAATCTTACCGCTTATGGTCTTGGGCAGCTCGTCTTTAAATACCACTATGCGGGGGTATTTATAGGGCGCGGTGTGGTGCTTAACGTAATCCTGAATTTCCTTTTTAAGCTCCTCGGTCGGTTCTGTGCCCTTTACAAGCACTATGCTTGCCTTTACCACCTGCCCGCGAACCTCGTCGGGCGCGGCGGAAACGCCACATTCAAGCACATAGGGCAGCTCCATTATTACGCTTTCTATCTCGAACGGCCCTATGCGGTAGCCCGAAGACTTGATAACGTCGTCCACTCTGCCCACATACCAGTAAAAGCCGTCCTCGTCACGCCACGCGGTATCGCCCGTGTGGTAATAGCCATCGTGCCATACCTCGTCGGTCTTTTCCTGGTTTTTATAATATCCCGCAAACAGTCCGCAGGGTACTTTATCCGAGGTCTTAACCACAATCTCGCCTGTTTCGCCGTCGGGTACGGGGTTGCCGTCGGGGTCTAATATATCCACGTCATATGCGGGCGTAGGCTTGCCCATTGAGCCTAACTTATGGCTGTTGCCCATAAGGTTTGCTATCATTAAGGTAAGCTCTGTCTGCCCAAAGCCCTCCATTATCTGCAGCCCCGTAGCCTTTTCAAACTGACGGTAAACCTCCGGATTAAGCGCCTCGCCCGCCGTGGTCATATGCTTTATTGAGGATAAATCGTACTGCGAGATATCCTGCTTTATCATCATTCTGAGCATCGTCGGCGGCGCGCAGAAGGTGGTTATATGGTACTTTGCAAACATAGGCAGTATATCCGCCGCGTCAAAGCGGTCGAAATCGTATGTAAACACCGCGCCCTCGCACAGCCACTGCCCGTAAAGCTTGCCCCAGAGCGCCTTGCCCCAGCCGGTTTCCGAAATGGTGAAGTGCAGCCCGTTTTCATCTACGCCGTGCCAGTATTTCGCCGTGACATAGTGACCGAGCGCGTATTTATAGTTATGCGCCGCAATTTTCGGGTAGCCAGTTGTGCCGGATGTGAAGAACATAAGCATTAAGTCGTTGCCGCAGGCGGTATCCTCGGTACGGTAGAAGTGCGCCGAGAAAAGCGGGAATTCCTCATCGAAATTATGCCAGCCCTCGCGCTCGCCGCCCACCAGTATTTTGGTTTTAAGGGTGGGGCTTGCAGGCTCTGCCAAATCGACCTGGTGCGCCACGTCGCCGTCGGCGGTACATACTATTGCGCTTACCTCCGCTGCGTTAAAGCGGTAGTCAAAATCGTGCTCCTGCAACAGGTTGGTCGCGGGAATTGCAACCGCGCCCAATTTGTGCAGCGCCAGTATTGCATACCAGAACTGGTAGTGGCGCTTGAGCACCAGCATTACGCGGTCGCCCTTTTTAATGCCGAGCGATTTAAAGTAGTTTGCGCACTGGTTAGAGGCGCGCTTCATATCGTTAAAGGTAAAGCGGCGCTCAACCTTGTGCTTATCAATATGCAGCATTGCGAGCTTTTCGGGGGCTTTCTTCGCTATTTCGTCCACAATATCAAAGGCGAAGTTGAATTTATCCTCATTTTTGAACTCTATTTTTTGCAGCGCGCCGTTTTCGGCTTCTGTACATTCCACGAACTTTGAGGAAACATATTCCTTATTGCCCGAATGTGCCGAAACTATGGTATCGCGGATAACGTTTTCCTTAACGTCCTCGCCGGGCAGCACCACCGCCACGAAGAGGCAGTCTCTGCCGTCCACCGCTATCATACCGTGGGGGGTTGAGGAATTGTAGTAAATGCTGTCGCCCTCGCTTAAATATTCCACATTTTCGCCTATCTGCACCTTTAGTCTGCCGCTCATAACAAAGTCAAATTCCTGGCCGGAGTGCTTTGTTAAATGTATCGGCTTGTTTTGCAGCTCTTCGCTGTATTCATAGCGCACCCAATAAGGCTCGGCTATTTTTTTGCGGAAAAGCGGCGCTAAGTTCTGAATTTCTATTCCGTCCTCTTTAGCGGTTTCCTGCCCCTGCCCCTTGCGGGTAACGGTGTAGGAGGAAAGGTGGGCGCTCTGCCCTTCAAGTAAATCGGTTATTCCTATTCCGAAAGCCAAGGAACATTTATGAATAAAGGTAAACGGAAAATCAAGCTCGCCGTTTTCGTAAGCCCTGTAATCTTCTAAGCTCACTTCGGTTTTTTTCGCCATATCCGTTTCGGTAATGTCGCATATCTCCCGCATTTCGCGAATTCGCTTTGCTACCTCTTTTAATTTATCGGTCGATACTGTTGCCATTTTTTACTTCCTCCTTGATGAAATTAAAATAAAAAAACACCCGTCTCAAATTTCTTTGAGACGGGTGTTGAATTAACACTCGCGGTACCACTCAAATTGCGGTTATAAAACCGCCGCTCTTCGGAATCAAGCAATTCCTATGCCTTTACGCAGCAATCACGGGAAAACCTACTTAAATTTCAGCCCTCCGGCTCGGAAGTGATGGGTCAAACGAAATTATCACTGCCGGTTCGCACCAACCACCGGCTCTCTTAAAGCTTAATTTTCAGACCGTCTTCGTCACAGCTTTTTTAAATTTGATTAGACAATACAATCAGGGTACAATACTTCCCATAGCGGAAAATTTGTCCGTTTATATTGTCTCGTCATTTGAAATACGACAGTATTCCTGCACTCCTCGACT
>URPQ01000036.1 GCA_900549755.1 uncultured Oscillospiraceae bacterium | reverse complement strand
ACACACGCTACCGCGCGGAAGAGACCAAGAACGGCGAAGAGTTCTCAAAGGAGCTTGGTTCTCTGGCTGATATTTTTGTTAACGACGCGTTCGGCACCGCCCACAGAGCGCACTGCTCAACCGTAGGCGTTGTTTCCTATGTGAAAGAGGCTGTTGCGGGCTACCTTATCGGTAAAGAGCTTAAGTACCTCGGCGACGCGGTTGAAAACCCCGTTCGTCCGTTTGTTACCATCCTCGGCGGCGCTAAGGTTGCCGATAAGCTTTCGGTTATTGAAAACCTGCTCAATAAGGCTGATACCCTTATTATAGGCGGCGGCATGGCTTACACCTTCTTAGCCGCTAAGGGCTACGGCGTAGGTAAATCACTGCTTGATACCGAGAAGATTGACTACTGCCGCGATATGCTTAAAAAAGCTGATGAGAAGGGCGTTAAAATTCTTCTGCCGGTTGACTGCAATATAGCCGATCATTTCCCGGATCCGATTGACGCGCCGATTGAGGTTAAGACCGTTGACGCCGATAAGATTCCTGCCGATTATGAGGGGCTTGATATAGGACCGAAGACTTCGGAGCTTTTCGCAAACGAGGTTAAAAACGCTACGACCGTTGTTTGGAACGGACCTATGGGCGTATTTGAAAACCCGACCCTGGCAGCAGGTACCATTGCCGTTGCAAAGAGCCTTGCCGAGACCGACGCCGTAACAATTATAGGCGGCGGCGACTCTGCTGCTGCGGTTAACACGCTCGGCTACGGCGATAAAATGACCCACATTTCAACAGGCGGCGGCGCTTCGCTTGAATTCCTTGAGGGTAAAGAGCTGCCCGGCATTGCCGCACTAAACGATAAATAATTAACTTTATTTCAAGGCTTGCCCGGTGCAAGCCTTGAAGTGTGTAATATTAAAGGAGATTTTTAAAATGGATAAAGCAAAAAGAGCCGCGGTTATCGCCGGCAACTGGAAAATGAACAAAACCCCCGCAGAGACTACCGCGCTTATAAACGAAATGAAGCCGCTCGTAGCTGACGCTGACTGCAAGGTAGTGCTTTGCGTGCCTTTTGTTGATATTGCCGCAGCTGTTGCCGCAGCAGAGGGTTCAAACATTGAAATAGGCGCTGAAAACGTTCACTTTAAAGAAAGCGGAGCTTACACGGGTGAAGTTTCAGCCAAAATGCTGGTTGAAAGCGGCGTTAAATATGTAGTGGTAGGACATAGCGAGAGAAGACAGTATTTCGGCGAGACCGATCAGACAGTTAACCTTCGCACCTTAGCCGCCGTAAATGCGGGTCTTACCGCTATTGTTTGCGTGGGCGAAACACTTGAGCAGAGAGAGCTCGGCTATACCGAAACTCTGCTTAAATTCCAGACCAAAATGGCGCTCACCAATATTTCAAAGGAGCAGCTTAAGAATATAATTATCGCTTACGAGCCTGTTTGGGCTATCGGCACGGGCGTTACCGCTACCGCTGAGCAGGCAGACGAGGGCAACGGCTATGTTCGCGCGGCTATTGCCGAGGTTTACGGCGAAGAAGCGGCGAACTCCGTTACCATTCAGTACGGCGGCTCTATGAACGCCAAAAACTGCGACGAGCTGGTTGCCAAGACTAATGTTGACGGCGGACTTATCGGCGGCGCTTCCTTAAAGGCTGAGGATTTTTCGGTAATCGTTAAGGCGGCAAGCAAATAATTTTTAGGAGCAAAGCAAATGAAAAAACCCGTTGTTTTAACTATAATGGACGGTTTCGGCATAAACCCCGAAGTAAAGGGCAACGCCATTAAAGCCGCCAAAACCCCGCGGCTTGATAAAATTTTCGCCGAGTGGCCCACCACGCAGATAGGCGCCTCGGGTATGGACGTAGGTCTGCCCGACGGTCAAATGGGCAACAGCGAAGTAGGTCACACCAATATAGGCGCGGGCAGAATTGTTTATCAGGAGCTGACCCGCATTACAAAGTCGATTAAGGACGGCGACTTTTTTGAAAACAAAGCGTTTTCAGACGCAATTAAAAACTGCAAAAAGAACGACAGCGCACTGCACCTAATGGGGCTTTTATCCGACGGCGGCGTTCACAGCCATATTGAGCACCTTTACGGACTTTTAGAGCTTGCAAAGAAAAGCGGGCTCACCCGCGTTTATGTTCACGCCCTGCTTGACGGTCGCGACGTGCCGCCCGCAAGCGCTGCCGATTACATTGATACCTTAAACGCCAAGCTTAAAGAAATAGGCGTAGGCAAGCTTGCTACGGTAATGGGCAGATTTTACGGAATGGACCGCGATAACCGTTGGGAACGCGTAGGCAAGGCGTATGCCGCACTGGTTTACGGCGAGGGCGTTCAGGCTGACGACGCGGCTGCGGCTGTTCGTAAATCCTACACCGAAATTGACGAAGAGGGCAAGCACATTACAGACGAATTTGTGCTTCCGACCGTAATTTCGGGTACAGAGAGAATAAAGAGCGGCGACAGCGTTATATTCTTCAATTTCCGCCCCGACAGGGCAAGAGAAATTACCCGCACCTTTGTTGACGACGATTTCACGGGCTTTGAGCGCAAGGGCGGCAGACAAAAGGTATTTTACGTTTGTATGACCCAGTATGACGCATCTATGCCGAACGTTGAGGTTGCCTTTAAGCCCGAGGAGCTTAACAACACCTTAGGCGAGTTTTTGGCAAACAACGGTATGACACAGCTGCGCATTGCCGAAACCGAAAAGTATGCGCATGTAACCTTCTTCTTCAACGGCGGCAGAGAGGTTAAATTTGAGGGTGAGGACAGAATATTAGTAGCCTCCCCCAAGGTTGCAACCTACGATTTACAGCCCGAAATGAGCGCAAACGAGGTTTGCGATAAGGTTTGCGCCGCTATTGAATCGGGTAAGTACGACGTTGTAATACTCAACTTTGCAAACTGCGATATGGTAGGTCACACCGGCGTGTTTGAGGCGGCTGAAAAGGCGGTTGAAACGGTGGATACCTGCGTTGGCAGAGTAGAGGACAGCACCCTTAAAATGGGCGGTGTAATGCTGCTTACCGCCGACCACGGCAACGCCGACCGTATGCTGGCAGAGGACGGCACGCCCTTTACCGCGCACACAACAAACCCTGTTCCGTTTGCGGTAATAGGCAAGCAGTGCGAGCTGAGAGACGGCGGCAGACTTTGCGATATTTCACCCACAATCATTAAGCTTTTGGGTCTTACACAGCCCAAAGAAATGACCGGTGAATCAATTATTAAATAATAAAACCATAAAATTCCTGTTGCTATTAAACCTGTATAGCAACAGGAATTTTTATTTTAATTTATATAAGATAAATGTGAATTATTTTCTTTATGTGTAAATATATGTCGATATTTGTTGTGTATTCACAAATACCGACATATATTTTTTATATTTGTTTCGGAGATTTAACAAAAATGACTTGATAATTGCCTTTAATACTGCTATAATATATGTGTTAATTACGTTAAGAGGTGCATTATGATGGAATTTTTAAAAGCATTTTCATCAGCGGGCGCTTCGGACGCTTATAAATATTTGGGCACGTTTTCCGAAAAAGGAAAAACGCTTTTCAGGGTTTGGGCGCCGAATGCCGCGGCTGTTTCGGTTGTAGGTGATTTTAACGAATGGGATGTATCTGCTGACCCTATGAATAAAAAGGACGTCGGTATTTGGGAAATAAAAATATCGGGGCTTAAAAACTATGCCGTATATAAATATGCAATAACAGGACCCGACGGCGTTACGGTTTTAAAATCCGACCCATATGCGCGGCATTTTGAGACCGCGCCCGCAAATGCCTCAAAGCTGTATTTTTCCGATTATAATTGGAATGACGGCGAGTGGCAGGAAAAGCGCCGCAAATGTAATATTTACGAATCCCCCGTGAATATATATGAGGTTCACGCGGGCTCGTGGAAACGCTTTGCGGACGGCAATACTTATGATTATGTAACCTTGGCACGCGAGCTTTCAAAGTATATGAAGAAAATGAACTATACACACGCCGAGCTTATGCCGATTACTGAGTACCCTTATGAAGGCTCGTGGGGGTATCAGGTATCGGGATATTTTGCCCCGACCTCGCGCTACGGCACGCCCGATGATTTTAAAAAGTTTGTCGATATTATGCACGAAAGCGGCATAGGCGTTATTCTTGATTGGGTGCCTGCGCACTTCCCGAGGGATAAATTCGGGCTTTACCGTTTTGACGGCACACCCTGTTATGAATACGCCGACCCCCGCAAGGGCGAGCATAAGGAATGGGGAACGGTGGTTTTTGATTACGGAAAACCCGAGGTTCGCAGCTTTTTAATCTCAAGCGCCGTTTTTTGGATTAAGGAATACCACATTGACGGGCTGCGGGTAGACGCGGTTGCCTCAATGCTTTATCTTGATTACGGCAGGCAGGGCGGCGAGTGGGTGCCCAATTCCTACGGCGGCAGGGAAAACCTTGAGGCGGTGCAGTTTTTAAAGGACGTGAACACCGCGGCGTTCGGCGCAGATCCATCTGTTATGATGATTGCCGAGGAATCAACGGCGTGGCCGCTTGTAACAAAGCCGCCGCACACGGGCGGGCTTGGTTTTAACTTCAAGTGGAATATGGGCTGGATGAACGATATGCTCCGCTATATGTCGCTTGACCCGCTTTTCCGCAAGGATAATCACGATTGCCTTACCTTCTCGTTTTTCTACGCGTTTTCCGAAAACTTTTTTCTTCCCATTTCGCATGACGAGGTGGTGCACGGAAAATGCTCTATGATAGAAAAAATGCCGGGCGAATACGATATGAAGTTTGCCTCGCTCAAGGCGTTTTATACTTATATGATGGCCCACCCCGGCAAAAAGCTGCTGTTTATGGGGCAGGAGTTTGCGCAGTTTATTGAGTGGAACTACAAAAACGGGCTTGACTGGCTGCTGCTCGATTATGACGCGCATAAAAATATGCAGAGCTATGTGACGCAGCTTAATAAATTCTACCTTAAATCGCCCGAGTTTTGGGAAATTGATTATTCGTGGGACGGTTTCAGCTGGATTTCAAACGACGATAACAGCCAGAGCATTATATCGTTCAGAAGAATTGATAAATCTGGCAATGAAATTATAACGGTTTGTAATTTTGTACCTGTGGCGCGAGAAAACTACCGCATAGGCGTGCCCCGCGCGGGCAGTTACAGGCGCGTTTTCTGCTCGGATGATGAAAAATTCGGCGGAAAAACGCATACGGCAAAGAGTTTTAAATCCGAAAAAGTGCCTATGCACGGCTATGAAAATTCGGTTGCGCTTGAAATTCCCGCTATGTCGGTAAGCTATTACCGCGTTCCGGCGAGCAGGGATAAAAAGTAATATTTTTTAAAAAAAGCAAGTATTTATAACTTGTACTATATTGTTGACGGGAGTGTTATCTTTGAACAGCAAAAAATGTGTTGCAATGCTTTTGGCGGGCGGTCAGGGCAGTCGGTTGGGCGTGCTTACCGCTAAAATAGCCAAGCCTGCCGTTCCCTATGGCGGAAAGTACCGAATAATTGATTTTCCGCTTTCAAACTGCGCAAATTCCGGAATTGACACGGTGGGAATACTTACCCAGTATAAGCCGCTTGAACTTAACGATTATGTAGGCTCGGGCAAGCCGTGGGATCTTGACCGCACAAACGGCGGGGTGCATATTCTGCCGCCTTACCGGGGTCAGCAGGGCGGCGACTGGTACAAGGGCACCGCAAATGCCATTTATCAAAACCTTGAATTTATAGAGCGGTACGACCCCGAGGTTGTGCTGGTGCTCTCGGGCGATCATATTTATAAAATGGATTACTCAAAAATGATAAATGAACATATTGAAAACAAAGCCGCCTGCACCATAGCCGTGCTTGAAGTGCCGCATGAAGAGGCTTCGCGTTTCGGAATTATGAACACCCGCGAGGACGGCACTATTTACGAATTTGAAGAAAAGCCGAAAAACCCGAAAAGCAACTTAGCGTCTATGGGTATTTACGTTTTCAGCTGGGATAAGCTTAAAAAATACCTTACCGAGGACGAGCAGAACCCCGAGTCATCAAACGATTTCGGCAAGGACGTTATTCCCGCAATGCTTAATGCAGGCGAAAATATGCGGGTATACAGGTTTGACGATTACTGGAAGGACGTAGGCACTGTAAATTCGCTGTGGGAAGCAAACCTTGATTTGCTCAACCCGAAAATAGACCTTAATTTAGCCGACCAGAACTGGCGCATTTATTCAAGAACCACGGGTATGCCGCCGCAGTATATATCCGATTCGGCTATGGTTGAAAATTCGCTTATAACCGACGGCTGCGAGGTTTACGGAACGCTTGACTATTCAATTCTTTTTGAAAACGTTACGGTTGAAGAGGGCGCAACGGTTGAATACTCTCTTGTAATGCCGGGCGCGGTTATTAAAAAAGGTGCAAAGGTGCGTTACTCAATAATTGCGGAAAATGCAGTGATTGAAGAAAACGCCGCAGTGGGCGCAGACCCCGCCGTGGCAGGCACCGAAAACTGGGGAATTACCGTTATAGGCGATAACCTGACGGTCGGGAAAAACGCCGTCATTAGCCCCGATAAAATGATTACCGAAAATGTTAAGGAGGGGGAGAAAATATGAGAGCATCGGCAGTTGCGGGACTTGTTTTCGCAAATATTAACGACGATCTGCTTAAAAAGCTGACTTCAAAGCGCTCAATGGCGTCAGTACCCTTCGGCGCGCGCTACCGCCTTATAGATTTCCCGCTTTCAAACCTTGTGAACGCAGGCATTTCGAGCGTGGGCATTATTACAAAGGAAAACTACCGCTCGCTTATGGACCACGTAGGCAGCGGCGTTTACTGGGATTTAGACCGCAAAAGCGGCGGGCTGTACCTTTTACCGCCTTACCTTACAAGCGGCGTTAAACGCTACCACGGCACGGTGGACGCGCTTTACGGCGCGCGGGACTATATAGACCGCTGCAAGGCGGATTATATGGTAATATGCAATGCGGACGTTATTTCAAATATTGATATTTCCGCCGCGGTTGATAAACATATCGATAACGGCGCGGACGTTACTTTAGCGTACCACTCTGCAAAGCCGCCTGTAAACTGCGCCGACACAATGTTCCCCGAAATAGGGCGCGGCGGCAGAATAAACAAGCTGAGCTTTGATATTGAAAGCAAAAACGAAACCGATTTTTGCATAGGACTTATAATTATTTCGCGCGAGCTGCTGCTCACCCTTATAAACGACGCGCATGATGAGGGCGAGGTAAGCTTTGCAAGAGATGTTTTGGCAAAAAAGGTTGATAAACTGAGAATTTACGGCTACGAGCACAAGGCATACGCCGCCGTGCTTGACAGCACCGAGGCTTATTATAAGGCGAGTATGGACCTGCTTAACAAGGAAGTTCGCTCTATGCTTTTTGATAAGGAACGCCCTATTTTCACAAAAACCCGCGACGATATGCCCACCCGCTACGGAACAAAGGCGGTTGTTAAAAACTGCTTTATAGCCGACGGCTGTGTTATAAACGGCACGGTGCGCAACAGCATTGTTTTCAGGGGCGTTACCGTTGAAAAGGACGCGGTTGTGGAAAACTGCATTTTAATGCAGGAAACCGCGGTAGGCGAGAGCGCGCAGCTTGTGAACGTTATTGCCGATAAAAACGCTTCGGTAGGGGCGGGTATGGTGCTTAAAGGCACCGCCGTCAAGAGCTTCTTTATAAAGAAAAATCAAGCGCTTTAAAAAAGATAGGAGAAAGAAATGAAAGTATTATTTGCTTCAAGCGAGGCTTATCCATTTGCAATGTCAGGGGGACTGGCGGACGTTGCCGGCGCACTGCCCAAGGCGCTCAGAAAAAGGCTTGTGGGCTGCCGGATAGTTATGCCGCTTTACAGCTGTATTCCCGATGAGCTGCGCGAAAAAATGAATTTTATTTGCAGCATAACCGTGTCGGTTGCATGGCGGCGGCAGTATTGCGGAATATTTGAAGCCCATATGGACGGCGTTATTTACTACTTTATAGATAACCAGTATTATTTCAAGCGCGACGGGCTTTACGGACATTACGACGACGCCGAGCGCTTTGCGTTCTTCTCCCGCGCGGTGCTTGATATTATACCTCACATAGGCTTTACACCCGATATTATACACTGCAACGACTGGCAGACCGCTATGGTGCCCGTGTATCTTGATACGATATACCGCGATAACGATTTATACCGCAATATAAAAACCGTTTTCACAATTCACAACATACAGTATCAGGGTAAATACGGTCACGAGCTTACGGGCGACGTTTTAGGGCTGCCGTATGAATCGGAAAGCCTTGTTGAGTACGACGGCTGCGTTAATCTTATGAAGGGCGCAATACAGTGCGCCGATAAGGTTACCACTGTATCTCCCACCTATGCGCGTGAAATATTAGAGCCTTACTATTCAAACGGGCTTGATAATATTTTAAAGCAGTTTACCTATAAGCTTACGGGCATTGTAAACGGAATTGACTATGATGTTTACAACCCCGAAAGAGATAATTTGATTTATAAAAATTATTCTGTTGACGAACTGAAAAATAAGGCTTATAATAAGAAAATGCTTTTAAAGGAAATGGGCTTGCCCGAAACCGATGCGCCCGTTATAGGTATTGTAACGCGCCTTGTAAAGCACAAGGGGCTTGACCTTGTTAAGTGCGTTTTTGAGGAGCTTTTAAAGGCGGATTTAAAATTCGTCATTTTAGGCTCTGGCGAGTGGGAATTTGAAACATTTTTCCATAACGCTGCGCAAAATCACCCCGATAAGGTCGCGCTGAAATTGGGCTTTAACCCGCAGCTTGCGCATAAAATATATGCAGGAGCGGATATGTTCCTGATGCCCAGCCAAACAGAGCCGTGCGGACTTGCGCAAATGGTGGCTCTGCGCTACGGCACGGTGCCGATAGTGCGGGAAACAGGCGGGCTTAACGATACCGTATCCGACAGCGGCAACGGCGAGGGCAACGGCTTTACCTTTAAAAACTATAACGCGCACGATATGGAAAACACTGTCTGGCGCGCACTTGCAGGCTACGATGATAAGGCGGGATGGGATATCCTGCGCAAAAGAGGTATGCGGTGCGATAACAGCTGGGGCGTTTCCGCAAATGCGTATATCAGGTTATATAAGGAGCTTGCGGGCAAGTGAACTGATATTATAACCGGTGCTTTGGGGGAATTATGGATATTATTAAGTCAATTATTTTAGGAATTATTGAGGGTATTACCGAGTGGCTGCCTATAAGCAGCACGGGACATCTTATTATTGCCGACGAGTTTATAAAGCTCGGAATGACGGATGAATTTATGGAGATGTTCAACGTTGTTATTCAGCTCGGTGCAATACTTGCCGTGGTGGTTATTTTCTGGAACAAAATGTGGCCCTTTACCGCCGATAAAACTAAGGGCTATAACTACATAACAAAGGGTAACGGCTTAATTAAAAAGGACGTTATGGATATGTGGTTCAAGGTAATTGCGGCAATGCTGCCGGCGGCAATCGTCGGTATTCCGTTTGATAATTATTTTGAAAAGCATTTTCACAACTGGCAGGTGGTTTCCGCTGCGCTTATAGCTTACGGTGTTTTGTTTATCGTAATAGAAAAAATAAACAAAAGCCGCAAACCTAAGGTAAACAGCATACCCGAGCTTTCCTATAAAACCGCGCTTTTAATAGGCTGCTTTCAGGCGCTTTCCTTAATTCCGGGCACTTCGCGCAGCGGCTCCACCATTTTGGGCGCTATGATTCTCGGCGTTTCGCGCGTTGCGGGGGCTGAGTTCAGCTTCTTTCTTGCAGTTCCCGTTATGTTCGGCGCAAGCCTTATAAAGCTTTTAAAATTCGGCTTTACGTTTACAGGCATGGAGCTTGCCGTTTTGGCTGTGGGAACGCTCACCTCGTTTATTGTGTCGGTTATCGCAATAAAATTCCTTATAAGCTATGTTCGCCGCCACGATTTCTCGCTGTTCGGTTACTACCGCATAGCGCTCGGCGTAATAGTTATAGCATATTTTCTTATAGCGGGTTGATTTTATGAAAATACTTATTGCATCTGATATTCACGGCTCTGCGTATTACTGCCGGATGCTGCTTGAAGCTTTAGAGCGGGAAAAAGCCGACAGGCTTTTCCTGCTCGGGGATATTCTTTACCACGGTCCGCGCAACGACCTGCCGCGCGATTACGCGCCGAAAGAGGTTATTGCAATGCTGAACCCCTTAAAGGAAAAGCTTTTCTGCGTTCGCGGCAATTGCGATACAGAGGTAGACCAAATGGTTTTGAATTTCCCGATTCTTGCCGATTATGCGGTTCTTCCGCTTGGCGACCGCGTAATTTACGCGACGCACGGGCATAAGTTTAATTGCGATAATCCGCCGCCTTTATCTAAGGACGATATACTTTTAAACGGGCATACTCATATTCCGGCGGATAAGGATATGGGCAATTTCAGATATTTAAACCCCGGCTCTGTTTCCATACCCAAGGAGCAAAGCCCGCACGGATATATGACGCTTGAAAACGGCGAATTTCTTTGGAAAAGGCTTGAAAACGGGGAAATATACACTCCGTAAGGAAAATGTAATTTGATGATTTCAACAAAAGGGCGCTACGCTATGCGGGTTATGGCGGACCTTGCCGAGCATATAGGCGAGACTGTTCCACTTTCCGACATAGCAAAGCGGCAGGAAATTTCACTTAAATATTTAGAGGCTATTGTGTCGGCTCTGTCGCGCGCGGGGCTTATTGAAAGTCAGCGCGGCAAAAGCGGCGGCTATAGGCTGAACCGCAAGCCCGAGGAATACACCGCCCGCGAGATATTAGAGGTGACCGAGGGCGGGCTTGTGCCCGTAAACTGCGCCTGCCTTACAAAGGGTGAGGAATGTAAGCGCTCGGGGCTTTGCCCGTCGCTGCCCGTATGGCAAAAGCTCGATAAGCTTATATATGACTATCTTGACAGCGTATCACTTTCCGACCTGATTTCAAAAGAATAACATATTATAAAGCGGAATGTTGCATAAAAATCAGTGTTTTTTAAATTCCTATTGACTTTGTAGGAATTATATGTTAGAATAAAGTCACAAAGAAAAAGGGAAGTGAGCGATAAATGAAAGTTTACGCGGATAATGCCGCAACAACCAGAATAAGCGATACGGCTTTTGACGCTATGGCTCCGTATTTTAAGGAGCTTTACGGCAACCCGTCAAGCCTTTATACGTTAGGTCAGTTATCGCAGGAGGCTTTGTATTCCGCACGCGAGACGGTTGCAAAATGCCTTAATTGCGATATGAAGGAAATTACATTTACCTCGGGCGGGAGTGAGGCTGATAATCAGGCTATACTCACAGGCGCGTATTTGGGCGCGGCAAAGGGTAAAAAGCACATAATATCCTCTGCTTTTGAGCATCACGCCGTTTTACACACGCTTGAAAAGCTTGAAAAACAGGGATTTGAGGTAACTTTATTACCCGTTCATTCAGACGGCTTTGTGCGTGTTGATGAGCTTGAAAACGCAATAAGGGAAGATACGGCGCTTGTTACCATAATGTTTGCAAATAACGAAATAGGCACTGTTCAGCCTATCCGCGAAATAGGCGAGGTATGTCATAAAAAGGGCGTGCTTTTCCACACCGACGCAGTTCAGGCGGCGGGGCATATTAAAATAGACGTTAAAGAGCAGAATATTGATATGCTTTCACTTTCGGCACATAAATTCCACGGACCGAAAGGTGCCGGCGTGCTTTACGCCAAAAAGGGCATTAAGCTGTATACTATTATTGAGGGCGGCGCGCAGGAGCGCGGCAAACGCGCAGGAACAGAGAACGTGCCCGCAATAGTGGGTATGGCGGCGGCACTGAAATACGCAATCGAAAACCTTGATAAAAACTTTGAATATGTGAAAGCGCTGCGTGATAAAATAGCCGAGGGGCTGTCGCATATTCCTCATTCAAAAATAAACGGCGATATAAGCAGAGGGCTTGCGGGCACGCTTAATATGTGCTTTGAAGGAATTGAGGGCGAATCACTCTTGCTGTTGCTTGACGACAGGGGTATTTCCGCATCGTCAGGCTCTGCCTGCACATCGGGCTCGCTTGACCCGAGCCATGTTTTGCTGGCGCTGGGGTTGCCGCACGAGGTAGCGCACGGGTCGCTCAGAATTTCGCTTTCGGAATACAATACCGAGGCGGAAGCAGGGCATATTATAAAGGAGGTTCCGCAGGTGGTTGAATATTTACGTTCAATGTCGCCTGTTTGGAAAGATTTACAAGAAGGGAAGAAGCAATATGTTATACAGTGAAAAGGTAATGGATCATTTCAGAAACCCGCGCAACCTCGGCACAATTGAAAATGCCGACGCAGTGGGCGAGGTGGGCAACGCGAAATGCGGCGATATAATGAAAATGTATTTGAAAATTGACGACGGCATTATTACCGACGTTAAATTCAATACATTCGGCTGCGGCTCGGCTATTGCAACCAGCTCAATGGCGACCGAAATGATAAAGGGCAAGCCCGTAACAGAGGCGTTAAAGCTCTCAAACAAGGCGGTTGTAGAGGCGCTCGACGGTCTGCCGGCGCACAAGATACATTGCTCTGTTTTGGCGGAGGAAGCAGTAAAGGCGGCGCTGTTTGATTATTACAACCGTCACCCCGAGCTTGAAAAGCCCGAGGGACTGCCCGATTGCGCAGAATGTCACGGCGGATGCTGCTCCTGCAAATAACTATATCTGCCGAGTTTAATTCAGCATTTTTCCGAAAATTCGACGGTTTGTTATTACAATATTGACAAAACACTGATAATGTAATATAATAGTGGCATATCAAACGAATTGATTTTCGGAGGATAAATAATGCAAATAAAAAAACTTACGGCAGTAATTGCCATAGCATTTCTTATAGTTTTTAGTTTTGTCGGTTGTAAGAATAAAGGCAATACCTCGTCTGACTCATCAGGCACGGTAAGCAGTAAACCGTCGGTCAGCTCGGATGATACTCCTGTCATCTCGGATGATACTCCTGTCAGCTCGGATTCTTCCACTGTCAGCAGCGATGTTTCTTCCGTTGCTTCAAAGCCGCATAATAATGCGAGCAGTGAACCACGCAGTGATTCAAGCAGCGAACCGCATAAGCACGCATATAAAATTACCAGAGTTAATCCTACCTGTACCGAAGACGGCTACACTCTTTATAAATGCAGCTGCGGGCGGTGGTATACCGAAAAAGGCAAGAAAAAAACCGGTATTCATGAATGGGGCGATTGGTCAATGATCGATAATCCTACCGCATTTGTTGATGGTAAAAAAGAGCGTATCTGCACTGTATGCGGTAATAAAGAAACAAAAACGGTAGAAAAGCTTAAACCCGCAGAGCTTGAAAAGGAACTGCTTAAGCTTATAAACGAAGCCCGTACAGAAGCTAAAATTGCAATGCTTGAGCTGCCGAGTGATGAAAACGCGGCTAAGCTGGCTGAATATTTAGCTTTGGGCAAAACCGACGAATATGAGGCAGAACTTGCCAAGCTGAACGCAGAGCACAGCGGCAAGTGCCAGATAAGCGGAAATGATACTGCGCAAAAGGCATTTGAGGCATTGCAGGCTGATGAAAACCATAAAAAAGATATTCTCGGCAGCGAGTATAAATGGATTTCGCTTAAAACGATTGTAGATGGCGAAAACATCCATTGGGCTTTGGTGCTTTGGGGCTGAAATATTACATTATACAAAACAGGTGAAGAACCGTAAAAGTTTCTTCGCCTGTTTTTTATGCCTAAAATGCCCGAGTTATAGTTAAAATTTATAACTCACTATTTTTATAGGATATTGGACAAAACGAAAATTTTGTAGTATACTAACGTCAACGAAACAAAAAGGAGCTGAAAACCGTGATAAAAACAAAATGCGGATATGGGTTAATATCGCGGGCAAAAAGCGCTGCGGCAACCCGATGTACGGATTTCCGAATGTGAAACTTGTAATTCATACGCAATACTTCATATAAAAAGAATTTGAAAGGTAGATTTAAAATGAAAAAAATATTTGCAGTATTATTAACAGCGGCACTTTTGGTTACAGCCTTTGCGGGCTGCGGCGGTAAGGACAGCGGCTCGGTTACTATTGCGGTGCCGAACGACGCGACAAACGAGGCTCGCGCACTTCTCTTACTTGAAGCAAAAGGATATATTAAGCTTAAAGACGGCGCAACAATCACCGCCACGGTAAACGATATTGCCGAAAACCCCCACAACATCAAGTTCCAGGAAATTGAGGCGGCTCAGCTTCCCAACGCGCTTAAGGATGTTGATTACGCAGTTATCAATTCCAACTACGCAATTGAGGCTGACCTTAACCCCGTAAAGGATTCGCTTGCGATTGAGGGTTCATTCTCCGCTTACAGCAATATTTTAGCGGTTAAAGAGGGCAAGGAAAACACCGATGCTATAAAGGCACTCAAAGCCGCGCTTGAAAGCAAAGAGGTTGCCGATTTCATTGCTGATAAGTACAACGGCTCGGTTGTAAGCGTTGTTGAAAATCCCGGCGACGGCTATGATTCATCGGTAGATTACGCTAAGCTTTCCGGTACGAAAATCACGGTTGCGGCTTCTCCCACACCCCATGCAGAAATACTTGCGGTTGCCAAGAAAATTCTTGAGAAAAAGAATATAACGCTTGACGTTAAGGAATTTACCGATTACGTTCAGCCGAACAACGTTGTTGACAGCGGCGAAATTGACGCTAACTACTTCCAGCACCTGCCTTACCTTGAAAACTTCAATAAAGAAAACGGCACAAAGGTGGTATCGGTTGCGGCTATCCACGTTGAGCCTATGGGTCTTTACGGCGGTAAGCAGTCAAGCCTTGACGCCATTGAAAAATAAATTATAAAATATACTGTAACGCTGTTCGCAAACGCGGTCGGCGTTACAGTTGTGTTATATAAACGGAGAAAACAATGATAGAAATAAAACACCTTTCTAAAACCTTCGGCGTATCGGGCGGTACGGTTGACGCGCTGAAGGATATAACGCTTACAATACCCGACGGCGAGATATACGGCATTATAGGTATGAGCGGTGCGGGCAAAAGCACGCTTGTGCGCTGCATAAATATGCTTGAACGCCCCACAAGCGGCGATATTTTGATTGACGGCAAAAGCATGACCGAATTATCGCAAAGGGAGCTCAGGGAAAAGCGCAGAGATATTACAATGATATTTCAGGGCTTTAACCTGCTTATGCAGCGGAACTGCCTTAAAAACGTATGCTTTCCGCTTGAATTGGCAGGCGTGAAAAAAGCAGAGGCGGAAAAGCGCGCCGCCGAGCTTTTGGAGCTTGTAGGGCTGGGGGATAAGTTTAAAAGCTACCCCGCGCAGCTATCCGGCGGTCAGCAGCAGCGTGTAGCCATTGCCCGCGCGCTTGCAACGCACCCTAAAATTCTGCTTTGTGATGAGGCTACAAGCGCGCTTGACCCGCAAACCACGCAATCCATACTTTCACTTATCCGTGATATTCACGATAGATTAGGCATTACCGTTATTATAATAACCCACCAGATGAGCGTTGTTGAGCAGATTTGCACCCGCGTTGCCATACTTGACGGCGGCACAGTTGCCGAAGAGGGCGCGGTGAGCGGTGTTTTCTCATCGCCCAAATCCGAGGCGGCAAAGCGCCTGGTTTACCCCGAGGGTTACCAAAACCCGGTTATGAGCGGGGAGGACGGCGCGGTCATACGCGTTGTGTTTAACGGCGCAAACGCCACCGAAACGCCGCTTATAGCGAAAATGGCTATGGAGGAAAATATTGCCGCAAGTATTCTTTCGGCGTCTACCCGCAGCATAGGCGATAAGGCATACGGCAATATGCTGCTGGGTATTTCGGGCGGCAAAGAGCAAACGCAGAGGGCGCTTGATTACCTTGGTAGTATTCCAGATATATTTGTAGAGGAGGTAAAGCAGTAATGAGCAGCTTTTTTGCGTCCGAAGAATTTACAACGGCTATGGATATACTTAAAAATCAGTTTCCGCTTGCCATTTGGGAAACCGTGTATGTAACGGTGCTTTCCACGTTTTTTGCGGCGGTTATCGGCTTGCCGCTCGGCATATTGCTTGTGGCGGGGGAAAACGGAAAAATTCTGCGTGTGCCTAAAGGCATTTTGCATTTTTTAAATGTTTTAATTAACCTTTTGCGCTCGGTACCGTTCCTAATACTTATGATAATGGTTTTCCCGCTTACCCGCCTTATAGTGGGCACGGTGGTAGGCACGCCCGCTACGGTAGTACCGCTTGTTATTGCGGCTTTTCCGTTTATCGCGCGCCTTGTTGAAAGCAGTATGAGGGAGATAAACCCGAATATCATTGAAACCGCGCAGAGTATGGGTGCTTCGCCGTTCCAGATAATCGTAAAGGTTATGATACCCGAAAGCGTACCCTCGCTTATATCCGACGCTACGCTTGCAATAACAACCGTTCTCGGTTACTCTGCAATGAGCGGTATTATCGGCGGCGGCGGACTCGGCAAAATAGCCATTAACTACGGCTATTACAGATATAAATATCTTGTAATGATTTTTGCGGTTGTCTTTCTTATAGTGCTGGTTCAGCTTTTCCAGAGCATAGGCACACGCCTTGCAACCCGCTGTGATAAAAGAATTAAGGCTTGATTTGGGTATTTAAGTTTTTTGCTGCGTTTTACTTTTCTGACAACCCCTCCGTCTTTATAGAATGTAAATCCACCTCCTACTTACACAGAGAAGGTGGATTTTTGTTTATTTTTTTTGTTGAAAAAATGTAAAAATTGTGTATAATTATTTTAAGGAGGGAACTTTATGATAAAGAGGATTATAATTATTTCTGTTGCGGCTTTGGTTTCGGTTTCATTATCGCTGGGGGCGATATTTCTTTTACCGAAATATTTCAGAAACACCTCACACGTCAGCGTAAAGAAGAACGATACGGTATCCGGCAGGCAGGTAAGCAAGGCGGACAGCACCGTTGCGGACAGCACCGTTGCGGAAAGTACCGCGGAGGAAAGCAGTCAGCCGTCTGCCTCAAGGGTTCAGTCATCTCAAAAAAAGCAGGGGGAGCAGGCTGCCTCAGCAAAAGCGTCACAGCAAAGCAGCGCGGCTGTGAAGTCGGTACGCCCTGAAAAGGTGACAAAGCTTTTCAAGCCGGCTAAGGAGACGATATGCAGCAGCACCGACCTTGCGGAAAAAGAGTTTTTTGACAGCCAAAGCGGAAAAACCCTGCCATACAGAATTTATATACCGAAAAATATCCAAAAAGGCAAGAAAACGCCGATTCTGTTCCTTTTGCACGGCGCAGGAGAGCGTGGGGCTGATAACTTCGCGCAAATCCGTAATTTCAAGGGTATGTTCAACGCTGCGGGCGATATTATATCGGGCAGCATAATATTAGCACCGCAATGTCCCACTAACGGCTGGTGGAGCCTCGATGAAGGCTACGGTGATGAAAACGGCTGGCTCGGCGCCGCATTGCGGCTTTTGGAAAGCGTTAAAAGCGAATATGGGGGAGACCCCGACAGAATATATATAACAGGGCTTTCAATGGGCGGAATAGCCACATGGGCGCTTATAGACAGATACCCCGAGCAATTTGCGGCGGCAGTTCCGGTGTGCGGTAGAGGCAATTCCTATTCTGCGTATAACCTGACAGGTATTCCGATAAAAATATACCACGGTACGGCTGATACCACAATAGGCTGCGGCGCCTCGGATGAGATGTATAACGCGATTTTAAACGCGGGCGGGAAGATGGTAGATTATAAAAGGCTTTACGGTGTGGGGCATAATGCCTGGGACGCGGCTTACTCCGACCGCGATATGTTCTGCTGGATGTTTTCGCAGACGAAAACCAAAGCCCGCACGGGGGACGACAGCTATACCTATAAGGAAAAAATAAAGCTTGTTTCTCCACAAAATACCGAAATTTTCAGTGAAAAGGATATTGACTTTTATATGTTGGAATCATCAGACGACGGCGGTTACAGTATAGTAGCGTCGCTTAATTACGGCGTTTATGATGTTCTGCGTGAGGCATATGAGAAAAATAACGGCAAGGTATTCACCGTTTATTATTACGGGAAAAAGCTTTACACCTTTATACCCGGGTCAGAGCCGAGCTGTGAGGAATTCGTTTTTGCAAGCTCTGTGACCGATTACTTGGAGGAATTAAGAAATTATTGAAAAGAAAAAGTGCTCACTATCTGCAAATCAGGTAAATGAGCACTTTTTATGCTTAATTATTTTGCGCTGTAATCAGTGCAGCTTAACCTCGCTCCACAGCTTTTCGTAGTAGGTTCTGGTGTCGGTATCAATATCGTGGTAATATTGCACCTTTGGCATAGCAGTCTCGGCGGGGTAGAGTACCTCGTTCTGATAATAGCAGTAATCCTTATTGTTTACTACCGCCGTGTTGGGGGATGCATAGCCTAAACATTCGGCGTTAGCCGTTGCAACGTCGGGCTCCAGCAGGAAGTTTATATACATAAGCGCCGCCTCAACGTTTTTGGCGTTTTTCGGGATACAAATTGAATCAACAAAAATATTCGTACCCTCTTCGGGGTAGAAGAATTTAAGGTCTTTGTTAACGTCCATCATGGTAAGGCAGTCGCCCGCATAATAGGGGGCAATTGACGCTTCGCCCGTTTCCATTTTGCTGAAAACCTCGTCCATAACATAATCCTGAAGATTATTTTTGCCCTTTTTAAGCAGCTCTGCGGCGGCGTCCCAATCCGCTTTGTTTGTGGTGTTGAGGTCCTGCCCCAAAATCATCTGCGCGGTCATAAACGCGTCGCGCGGGTTATCAAAATTAAGCGCCATATCCTTATATTTCGGATCCCAAAGCACATTCCACGAGTGCTTTATATTCGCTCCCGTAAG
>URPQ01000035.1 GCA_900549755.1 uncultured Oscillospiraceae bacterium | reverse complement strand
TGAAAAGCAGGGCGAACTGTATTGCGGTAAATATTAAGCCCTTATATTTAATATCGGTTTTTGAAAGCACAAACGCCGCCATTCCCGAGAATATAACCGTAAGCGCAGTGCCAGCCGCCGCTATAAAAACAGTGTTGAATATATAGCGCGAAAGCGGCACCGAAAGACTTGAAATAAGGTCGGGCAGCGCAGCATAGTTTGAAAGCGTGGGTCTTTTTACCGTGAAAAGCGTAGGCGGAAAAACCAGCAGCTCATCAAGCGGCTTAAGCGATGTTACCACGCAGTAGATCATAGGTAAAAGCGAAAAAACGCCCGCCGCAAAAAGAAAGAGAAAGTAGAAAAAGTTGCCTGCCTTTGAGCGCGTGTAGCGTTTCATCTGGTTGCGCGCCGGCAGATGAAGTATTTCGCGGATATTCTTTTTCATTGCTCTCACCTGCCTGTTTTATTTATAAGCCTGTTTGTTATCCACCGTGTTGCCACCATAAGCAGAAACAGCACAACGGAAAGCGCCGAGGCATAGCCCATTTCGTATTTAACCGTGCCGACATCCGAAAGGTACGACACAATAGTATCAGCCGCATAGCCTACCGTAGGGTAGCCCGCAAGCTGAGTTATTATGTTGCTTATGGAAAAAGCCGAGGCAATTTGCATTACCGCGCTGAAAAGCAGCATATGCTTCATTCCGGGCAGGGTTATATACCAAAGCTCCTGCCAACGGTTGCGTATTCCGTCAATCGCGCCCGCCTCGTAAAGCTCGGCATTTACATTTTGCAGCCCCGAAAGGTTTGAAAGGAACGAAATACCGAGGCTTGACCAAAGCTGCACAGCCACCACAATAGGCACTATATACGCCGAATTTGAAAGCCAGGTTATCGGCTCGGTTGTAAGCCCCAAGGACATTAAAACACTGTTCACATAGCCGTAGCTGTCGCTTGAAAATAATATCTGCCATATGTAAACCGCGTTTCCCGCAAGGCTCGGTGCGTAAAACATAAAGGAAAAAAGCGTTCTTGCAGCGGGTCCGAATTCGTTTATAAACCACGCCAACACAAATGAAAGCAGAAAACCCGCAGGTCCTGTTAAAATTGCAAGCAGAATTGTGTTTTTAAGCACTATGGGGAAAATATCGTCGTGCAGGAACATTCGTATATAGTTATCAAGTCCCGCAAACCGCGGGAACGACACCATATCGAAATTGAAAAAGCTAAGCACTATTGAAGCCGATACGGGAAGCACCGTCATAAGAATAAAAAATATTAAAAAGGGAGCAAGCAATACATAAAGCTGCCACCGTCTGCCGCCAAATTGCGGCTTTGCTGATTTTGACAAAGTAACTTCCTCCCCTTAATTATTTCTGTAAGCGTATTCTTCGGTTTTACGCTTAATTTCTTCATCGCTTATTCGGCTCCATTCGGTTATTGACTCTTTTGCCGATTTTTCGCCGTTATAAACCGCCCAAAACGCCTGGTCTATTGACCTTGAAACATAATAGCTGCCGGGGACTTCCTCAATTTCTCTCACATTATCCCACTGTTTCATTATAACGTCAAGACTCTTTCTATCCCACGAAAGGCGGGAAAGCGCAGATACATTAGCGGTCATAATTCTGCCCGAAACACCAAGCAACGCTTCGCAGTTAAAGGAATAATTATACTGCGTATCAGCCGATACCCACCACTTAATAAATTCCCACGCGGCGTTTTTGTTTTTGCTTGATTTCATAATCGCGCAGCCCGTGCCCGAGCCCGCGCAAATGCTGCTTATGCCGCCGTTTTCGTTTTCCGTGCCGGGCAGCTCATAAACTGACCATTTATCGGCAATTTCGGGCGCTGCGGCATTAAATGTAAGGTATTGCGAATAGCCCGCTATTCCAAGCGGCACGGTGCCCACCCTGAAACGCTGGTAAAAGTTTATATCGGGGTTGAGCTTGTATTTTTTGTAAAAATTCGTCCAGGTTTTAAAAACCTTTACCGCCGCCGGCGACGAAAGCGCCGTAGCCGTAAGCTCATCATTGTAAACGCTGCCGCCCGCCTGCATAAGCATAGTCGGGTATATGGTAAGCCCTCCCGCGCCTGTATTAACGGTGGTAGCCGCCGTTATTTTTACATACGGCAGGTAGCTGTTCATATTCTTGCGCTGCAGCACCGCCGTAGCCGAGAGAAATTCATCCCACGTTTTCGGAATTTCAAGCCCTAACTCGTTAAATATATCATCGCGTACAAACATTACGTTAAAGCCCTGTGTATCGGGCAGAGCATAAACGCCGTTTTTATATGTATAGGGCTTTTCCGCACCGTTCTTGAAATTTTTAAGAACCTCTTTATAATCGTCAAATTGCGTCAGGTCGTAAAGCACGCCGCGCAGCGCTAGGTTTACGGGCTCGGTTCGCGCCATTTGCAAATACAAATCGGGCGAATTATTTGAAATAATTCCCTGCACAAGCGAAGCGTTAACCTGCTCAACCTTAACGTTTATGCCCGTTTCGGGCGAAAAGCTTTCCTGTATCAGGCTGTTTAAAACCTTAACCTGGTCTCTGCCCCAGTTTACCCACAGCTTAATTGAATTATCGCTACCGCCTAAGCTTTCTGTGGTATAGTCCCCCGTAAAGGAAAGTATAAACTTTTTAAAACCAAAGCCCAGCTTTTCAAAAAATCCCGCGCCTACGCTTTCGTCGCCGCCCGGTGCGCTCAATACTATTTTATCAATCGCAAGCGCCATATTTTTAATATCGTAAAGCCAGGAGGAAAGGGTCTGGTAGTATGAATAATAGGTGCTGAGGTAAAGGTGCGATTCATAGCGGTTATCCTGCATATTTCCCGCCACGCGCGCCATATTTTTAACCGCGCCGTCAAGCTCGCCGTTAATATCCCGCCGTGCGTTCAGCTCCTTTGATAAGGCGGTGAGCTCGCTGTTGAATTTACCGAGCATTTCTTCAAAGCTCGGTATTTGCTTATAAAGCTCATAGTCGCGGTTTGCGTCGGGTGATTCGCCGGTTATCATTACTATATCAAGGTATAAATCGCCTATTTCCGAGCAGAGCGTGCCGAGCTTACTGCATATTTCCGAAACACCCGCCAATGTAACCGCCAAAGAAAGCGTATGCTTACCCTTTTCAAGGTAAAATAAATAATCGCTGCCGCTGCCGTCGCTTAAAGTCTTATACTGCCACGCGGTTTTATAGGCAAAGCCTATGCGCTCGGCTTCCTCAAACGGGGTTTCCCCGTCAATTCTAAGCCAGCGGTAGGTTTCGCCGTTTATAACCGTATTCTGCTTGAAATTAAAGCCTATATTGTAAAGCCCGTCCTCCGGCACGTCTATTTCCCATGTAATTTCCTGCCCGGGCGAAGACCAGTTTGTTCCGCCCACATAGTTTACAACGGAATTAACCGCGCTGCTCGGGGTGACGTCAGCACTGCCCGTATCTGCCTTTGCGGTAAGCGAATAATCGTTTCTGTAAAGCACGTTTTCCGCCTCGGTAATAAGCGCCTTACCACCGTATTTGCTTTTATTGCCGTACTCCGCCGAAATCTCGGCATAGCTTTTTATGCTTTCGGGGGCTGAAAGCTTTATTCCCGCAAGGCTTATGGTATTGCCCGTATTTTCTATTGTAACGGTGTGCCGCCCCGCCGAAAACGCAAAGGTATAGGGCTTTAGCTCAATTCCCGTTTTATCCTGCGCCGATGCGGTTATGTACCCCTCGCGCTGCTTTTGCTTGGGCGATACCTGGTCGCCGTTTGTAAGCTTTCTTATTCCGCCGTCATCCTCATATATTACCGGTGCTTCAATGCCGCGCGCTCCGTCAAAAGGATATTCGCCGTCTATTTTAACATTGTACTCTGCCTTTTGGGTGGCGGTGTCCGCCGTCTTGAAAATTACAGAAAGCTCATACTCGCCCTGCGGCGCTTCAACCGCAATTTCCGCGGTCTTTCCGTTTTCCAGCGTAATGGGAGAAGCGAATTTGAATTCAAGCCCCTTTTCATCATTGCCCGCCGCCGCTGCCGGCAGACATACCGCCGCGCAGCACAATGCCAAAAACATAGCGGCAGCACGCTTAATTTTTTTCATAGTTTCGTCTCTCCCCCGTTAAAGATATTGGCTTATTTCGTCCTTTATATAAATATACTCGTTTTTCCGGCTTTGGTAAAGCCTTATATAATCAACATAATAATCTATCGGCATTTCGTCCGCGGCGGTCACTGCCGCACCCGCAGGCGCCCATTCGCTTTTTTCCGTAAACAATTCGTTATTCAAAATAATATACTGCGGCTCGTGAAAGCCCTCCGCCGTGGGGTAATTATCGCAAAGCAGCACCGAGCGGTCATCTATGTATGTTTTGAAATAACAGGTATCGTCAACATAAAATTTTATTGCTTCTCTGTCCCACTCATAAGCGTAGGTGTGATATTCGCTGTTGAGCGTATCGGGATTATCAAATTCATATGTGCGCCGCATATTGTTTTCCTCGCCCGGCAGCATTGTGTGACCGTGATTGCCCCATATGTGAAGATTGGGTGATACGCAGCAACCGCTTGAAAAGACCTCTGCAATATCCGTTTCGGCAAACCAGCCCAAGTCCTTATTATGAAATACCAAATTACCGCGCGTCCAAAAGGACGGCCACGCGCCGTGTCTGTAGGGCAGTCTTGCGCGCATTTCAAGGTAGCCGTATTTAAAATTCATAGTGTTTTTTGTGGCTAACCCCTCGGGCAGCGAGTAGGTATCTCCGTTTCTGCAAATCCGCATATGCAGGTTACCGTTTTCAACCCTTATGTGCTTTTCGCTGTTATCGTATATTCTGCCCTCGGTATACATTGAGCGTAGCATATGCCATTTTTCCGAATTGATTTTATTCCCCTGAAATTCATCATGCCAGACAAGCTGCCTGCCATGCTTTTCAATGGGAATTTTATCGGCTGTATCCGTAATTAAAAAGCTGTTCATTGCGTTTCCTCACATAGTGTATTGCAGACGGCGCATTTCAACCGATAAGCCTTATAGCTATTCGGCTTAAATCCGACGTCGGCGGCTTTGCCAATCATAGGCCCCCTTCATTTTAAGAAAGGAGCCTATGAAATTTTTGGTGCAAAGCGGCTTAGTTCCAGTTATCGGTTACAGCCGTTTCGCCCTGTGACAAGGTAATTCCGTCAGTGTTTATTAAAATCTTTTTAAGGCAGACTAAATCCAAAATGTCAACGTTTTTATCCTCGTTTACATCACTGTAGGTTTTGTTTGTCTCTACGCCGAGCAAAACCTTTTTCAAAAAAGCAAGGTCGGCGGAATCGGGTGCGCTTTTAGAATTATCGGTATCGCCCACCGTGTGGTAATCCTGAGCGTTTGCAGCCGTTGCAAAACAAGAAATCATTATAAGTGCCGTTAATGCGGCTATTATTTTTTTCATGGTTTTTCCTCCTGTTCTTCCGCTCTTAATTATTTGTAAAAACGAACATAGTCTATAAGGCTTTCAGCCGATTCGCCTGTTTTAAGCGTATCTGCGCTCAGGCTTAAAATAAGGTATGTAGGGTTTTCAAACAGCGCCTTAACCTCGTTTTCGGTTCTGTAAAGATAGTCGCCCTCTTTTTTGTTTTCGCGGCAGTCCTTCAATGCCTGTTCAAGCGTATATTCGTAAACCAATTCGCCGTCAACATAGGTTTTTATAGCGTCGGCAGTTCTCTCAAAGCCGTAGGTATGCCACTCGTTCAGGCTCAGGCTCATATCGACAGCAGTAGAATCACTTAACGGGTTAAGGCGTATTTGGTCCCGCTGGCTGCCATCGCTGCCCCAGCTGTGCAGTGTAGAATCGAACTTAGTATTATTACCGAATTCCACAATATCAAGCTCGGGGTGAACATAATTATCGGTATCGTTTTGGGGGTATTTATATTCCGTTTCGCTTATTCCTGCTGAATTAAGCCAAATGCAGCCGCCTATGCCCGCAAAATCGGAAAATTTTGCCCTTACCTCTAAATAGCCTGTGGTAAAACGCTGCCTTGAAAGCATATAGGGTCTTCTGAAAGTACTGTCGCTGTCACGCGTAACGGTCATAACCATATTTTCACCGTCGGCGGAAACCGTGTCGGCAGTTGAATAAACTGTAACGCCGTTACTTGTTCTGCTGCGACCCCATATGCCCCAGTTTTTAAAAATATCCGCTGTATCAGCCGAATTAAATTCACTGTTGGCTGCAAGAGTATAGCCGTATTTCCCGTAAGCCGCGTTATCCGCAATGCTGTCAAGCCCTGCGGCAGCCTCTAAATTGCGGTTTATGCCATAGCGTGTTTTGCTGTAAAGCACTCTGCCGTTTGCGCATTTAATATAGCCTACCACCGTATAATCGCGGTTAAAGCTGTTTGTGCTTATTGCCGCCGTCACTTCAAGTCTGTTATCAGCCGCTGCCGAATATTTCAAATTGCTGTTAGAAAGCTTCTGTGCGCCGAGTGTTTCATAATTTTTAAGCGTTAACTCGCCGCTCAGCTTTTCATCCGGCAAAACAAGTAAGCCTATTTCGGCAATACCGTAGCGCTTGCCGTCTATTATTGCGTTTTTAACCGTTATGTTTTCGCCGACTGCGGTATATTCAAGTCCCTCAAAGCCTGCTTTAAAGGATATTGTTTTATTTTCCGTATCGGCAGCGGTTTCGGTAACCGCAATTTGCGAGGTAACCTTTGAAAGCTCATTATCACAGTAATTTACAGTTACATTTGTTACCGGCTCGCCGGATTTCTCATAGCAGATAAAATTACCGTCAGCCGCGGGAACGGAAACGCTCTCGCCGGCATAGCCCTTTGCAAGTTCGTTGCCGTCTTCATCGGTCACGGCAATTTGCGAGGTAAGGTCTATAATTTTGAAATTATCAAAATAGGTGAAGGTGAGTGCCTGCCACGGTGTTATGTAAACCGGCAGACCGTTATCCAGCCCCTCAATATGGAACTCATAATGTATGTACCAGCCGGTGGTACCGTATGTGCCGTCAGAGTTTTTATATACGTATTTAATCGGAACCTTAGACTCAGTATAGTATTCATTATCAAGCAACGGATATGTGGTTGTAAAGTTTCCGTCCATCGGATATGCCGGTTTTGAATATACAAGTGCCAAAGCGGCTCTGTCGGGAATTAAAGACGGATTATCCGCCTTCATATCAAAGCTTATCAGGTATTCATGACCGGAATATGTAAGGAAATCGGAGCCATCAGTATTGAGAAGCTTTAAAACAGGCGGCCACATGGGATTAACGTTGGGTGTTCCGCCCTCTTTATAATCGGTCAATGCGCTTGAATTATCTACGCCGACATACGGTAATACACTCCAGTGTCCATCGTATAAAGTTCCCGCAAGAACATTGCTGTTTTCAAAATCGCCCGTTACACTTTCAAAAGCCGCATAGAACTCTCTCGGCTCATAGCCCACTGTGCCGGTTGCGGGCTCGGTAAGCGCTGCGTCTAAATATAATCCTTTAAACCGCGCGCCCGCCATGGGAACGTTAACCGTGCTTAAATCGGCGTCGCACTTAGCGGTAATTGTTTTGGTCTCGCTTGCAGAGGTATGAACAGTAAGTGCTACTGTCGTTTTTTTCACTTCTACATTATCAATATATATTTCCTGGCTGCCGACATTTCCCCACGCGGTATTGTAAAGAACAAATGTCAGGTCAGATAGCTCTTTGAGCGCTGAAACGGTCAAATTTGCGGTTATGTGCGTCCAATCTGCCGTACCCTTTGTAAAATTCGCTATTTTGGCTTTTTTTGCAGACCAGTTACTTGTGTAGTCGCGGTATCCTATCTTGTTTATTTTGTTGTCTGTAATCGAGTAGTAGGCATATAAATCAAAATCAACGGTTGCCGTAACCCTTTTAATATCAAAAGATATTTGGTATGTTTCTCCGTTTTTAACCTTAAAAGGACCAAAATTATTGCTTGCGGGAATCTTTATTGCCTGCGGCCACATTCCGAAAGTATCGGTTCCTCCGTAGCTGCCTATTTCGGTGAATTTAATTGCCTTTCCGTAATTCTCATCACCTGTATCTGCAACAGTTGCACCTCTGTAATTTTCAAAATTTGTTGAAACGTTAAAAAATTCATCGATATTTTCAAAATCAGCAAAGGTTTTATTAAGATTACTTTCACCGATAATTATATCGTCAATCCAAACAACGCCGCTGCAATCTGTACTGGTAACCGGCAAAAGAACCAGTTGTGTTGCGTAACCTATGTTATCGGGAACGGTAAAGTTAAACTTATATCTTGCCCAAGTGGAATTTGAAGCCGTAATGTAACTGTTCAATGAAATCGCTGTCTTGCCCCAACTGTTGAAATAAGGGTTATTGCTGAAAAGAAATCTGCCGTTATATGCTGCTGCATAGCAAACGTAAAATTCTGTTATACTAACATTAGTCGGCAGAGAATCAACCTTTAACATAAAGCTAAGGTCATATGTTGCGCCGGCTTTAACATTAAATGCGCTTACTGTTCCGTCTGCAGTGGTTTCGGAAATTCGTATATTGCTGGGCCATGACGCATTGCTTCTGGTTGCAGATATAAACGAAGTCAGCTTTGCCGCATAGCCTTGCGTATCGTCAGCTTTCTCTACGGTTGCCGCACTGCGGTTGTTGTTATGGAAATATTGCTCTGCCTCTGTTTCAAATGTTGTTTTTGCGTACATTGCCGCCGCTGCCGATTCAGCGCCCGCGCCGAAGGGAATGGCTGCCAAAACCGATAAAAGCATTGCAGCCGTAAGAATAATTGATAGTGTCTTACGCATAATATACCTCCAAATTATTTTATTTTAAAGACCGGTGAATTTTTAAATTTCAATCCGCCGGTCTTATTAAAACCGTTGGGGAAATTTGCTGAATAATTATTTCTTCTGATAAAGAATTGCGTCGTTATCCGCTTTTTGGTAAATGTGAATCCAATCGTACGAAGCCTCCGCAAAGGTAAAGCTGTCATCAATGAGATTTTTGCTGTAGCTCGGCTCGCAGGGGTCAATGCCTAAAATCAGCCACGCCGCCTTATCAAAGCAATTGTATGTTTCGGCTGAGCAGTCAAACGTAATATTCAGCTTGCCGTCTACATAAAAGCTGCAGGTGTCGCTATCCCATTCAAAGCCGATTGTATGGTACTCTGTTCCAAACTCCTTGGTTACGCCCTCGGAATTATTAAGAATACCGCCGTCGCCGCCCAATAAATTGCGGTGTCTGCCCCCCGGGTCCCAAGTGTGCAGATTGGATTTTACAGAGAACGGGTTGCCGAAGGTTTCGTAAATATCCACCTCTAAAAATTCCGATGCTAAATCACCCTGCGTCCAGAATGTCGCGCTTATGCCCTTTACCGTGGGCAGCTTTGCGCGTATTTCAAGATAGCCGTAGCGGAACATCATTTTTTTAGCGCCTGTTGAGTAAAGCGAGGCAGCGGTTATGTTTTTGCCGTTTTTCCTTGTTTCCTGGTGGAGAGCGCCGCCCTTTACGACATTATTCGCCTTGGTTATGGTGGTTTTGCCGCCGAAAAGGTTATTATCAACATTGCTGCCCTTTGACTGCCATACGTCAGATAGCTTTGTGCCGTTAAATTCATCCGACCAGGTAAGCTTGTATCCGTTAGTCAAAGAGTATTCGCCGTCATAGCTGCCTGTTTCCTTAAAGCCCGCAGCAATGCTGCCCTTTTCTTCAAGCAGCTTTATAAGGCGTATGGTGCCGGCATTTACCGCGTAAATATGCTCGCCTGTAACGCTCACCTTACCCTTTGTCGCCGAAATGGTATAGCCCGGTGCGGCGTTCTTATTGGTAAGTGTTGAATAATCAGCCGAGGTGCGGTTAGTATCGCCTATTAGTATTTCGTTGGCAATCGGCAGTGTATTATCATCTACCGAAGCTATAAGCTTACCGCACACACGAACTATTTCCCGCCGCAAATACTCTGCCGCCGAGGTTTCAATATAGGAGGCTACGTGAGAGCAAACTATTCTGTAGCTTTCAATCGGAACGCCCGCAAGAGCTAAGCTTTTAACAGGGTTATACTTTGAGGAAACATAATTAAGGTCGGTCCTTACCTCCGCCTTTGAGTCGCGGCAATAGTTTGCAAGGAAAAATTCAATAGCGTTTTCCAAGGAATAGGTATTCCCCGCAGCTATTACAAGGTCATTGCCCTCCATTCTTATAATGAAGTCGCCCGCGTTTGCACTTCTGCCCGTATTGATTTCATTAAGCGCCTTTTTAGAAGCCTCATAACGGGTGGTGTAAACAAGGAGCCTTCGACCCTCGGCGTCAAATTCATCGTTTTTCATATCCACCTGCTCGCCCAAAGCCTTGCTCATACCCGTTCTGAGCTTTGCAAGTATCGGCGATACGGTTTTATCAACACCCTTTGGCGTTACTATTGTAAAGGTGGGCAGTCCGTCGGTCATAAGCGGAACAGTAGTGGATTTCTGCCCGTTATTTTCATTTTTCACCAAAACCTTTGTTTCATTTTTAAGCCTTTTAATTACGGTTTTGGTTTTTGCAGGTAAATCGCAGTTGCCTGTTGTTATGCCGTCGGTGGAGCTTACCGCCTGCGCGGTGAAAATAACGCTGTCCCCTTCGGATAAAGCAATATCCGAAAGATAAGGGAAAGCTACCGCCGTACTGCCGCTGTTTAAAACTCCCTGCCAGTAAATACGGCTGTTTCTGTAAACCCGCAGCAATACGGCGCTTGCGGCGTTCTTTTCGTTAAGGAAAGAGGTATCGGTTCCCGCTATACTGCCTACAATTGCCGCGTTACCGCCCGAAACATCGGAGAAAGTAACGGTGCAATCGGATTTTGCAGTATAGCAAATTCCCTCCTCCTTTTCGCCTGTAAAGGACATTATAATTCCGTTTTGCGGAATATCACCCTCAGCGCAGCCGCTTATTGCCATTTTTGAGGAGTCAAACACCGCAAGCGAGGCTGTTCCGTCATCATTTACCATGTAAGCATAGGGCGCGCCCTTGAGGGTTGCCCCGTCGCCGCCGCGCCAGGGGGAAGCAGTGCGTATAAGTCTTTTTTCCCATTCGCCGTTTTCCGCGCCCGAAAGCCACTGCCAATCGGTAGAGGAGTAAAATTCGGTTGCGGTTTTTGCCGAAACATCCTTTGAAAGCGCCCGCGCCGCATCGTTTCTCACGCTTACAACGCTGCCGTCCTCAAAGGCTACCGAGGGGTTCATTGCAATAACATATTGCGCGCTGTCATTTACCGTTTTGCCTGTATCGGTCTTTGCGGGTTGCGGTTTTTCGCCGCAGCTGCAAAGCAGCGTGATACTTGCAGCCAGTGCTAATGCTAAAATTCTTTTTTTCATTGTCTTTCCTCCCTTCATACCTTATTTTTGCGTTTTTTCACGGCTATTACAGTAATTACCGCGCCCGCTGCCAAAACTGCCGCGCCGGATATTGCAATTATTATCCAAATCAGGCTGTTGTCTTCTTTTTCTGCTTTTGGCGATTTATTATTAGCGGAGCTGCTTATTTTACCGATTTTATCATTTTCGTTAACGGTTATTTTCCCGTCAAGCTCGGGATCGTTGGGTTCAACCTCCACCTCTTCGGGAACATCGGTATAGCTTGTAACGGTTTTGTAAACAGGCTCGGGCGTTACAATTTTTTCCCAGCCGGCGTAAAGGGTCATATCCTGCTTTACGAGCGTGCCGGTAAAATCAAACTTGTTTTTAAGCGCCTTATCGCTGTACCAGCCGGTAAAGGTGTAGCCCTCGCGCTCGGGGTCTGCCGGAGCAATTATGTAATCATACGAAAGCTGGGTAATTCCGTTTACCTCGCTGCCGCCGTTTGAGTCAAAGGTTACGTTTATCTCGCGCAGCTTTGTAATTGTAATATCGTCAAGCTTTGCGGTAAGGTAGCCGCCGTAAAGCACAAAACCGAGTGTTCCCGCAACGCCGTCGCCGTCCTCATCATCTCCGGTTACAACCGTGTTTTCATAAAGCACCCATTTGCCGAAGTTTTCAAACTGGTTGGTATCAGTTATATAGTTTTCGTTGGCAACCGTCCAATCGTTCAAATTATCCTTATTTGGAAATACGGCAAGGTAAAGGTTGCCGGCGCCTATATCCTCAATATTAAGCCAGAAGGAAACCTTATAAACCGAGTTCGGCGCAAGATAAACCTGATTTCCCGCAGTGTTCGGGTCGTACAGCTTCATTCCGCGCAGGTACTGCTTCATCCAGTGCCCGCACCTATAATAACGGAAGTAATTATTTCCACTGTGAGCGTTTTCATGGTCATTTTCCATAACGAAAACGCCGTTTGACGGGTCGCGGCAGTTTTTGCTGTCCTCATAAAAGGCTTTTGCCTTATCTGTATCCTCAAAATCTATAATTACATCCTTTGACCAATCGGTAGTGGCTTTTGATATATCGTCTGCCTCTCTCCATGAGGCATAAAGGGTAATATCACTTTTCGGGAAGGTGTTGCCGGTGAACAGCTTGCCATCCTTATCGCGCCAGCCGTTAAACGAATATCCGTCATACTTATCGCTGTCGCCCGCTATAAGCAAATCGCCCGGTGCGCCCAGCCTTACCCCGGCTGATGCCTGCCCGCTGCCGTCAGGCTTTTGCTGAATATATTCAACCTTAATGCACCTTGTTTCATCCAAAAGCTCTATTTCAAGGTTATCCACATCTACTATGTGGTCGGGTGAATCGCCGCACACAGCAAGCTTTAGGGGACCTGACGCCGCCGCTATAACATAGGTGCTGTATTCACCCCAGGTTTGCGTTTCGTGCTTATCCGGCCCCAGTGCGCTTATATCAAGAATAGCCGTGGAATTACCGGAGTTTATGCCAACGCCTGGCACCTGCTCGCTTGCAAGCAGCTTTATTTTGGTGTTTTTATTAGTTGCGGCGCCCCAGTGCCGGTAAGCAAGGCTTATTTTGTAGCGCTTGCCCTCTATAATCTGGAAGGGCGTGCCGTCCTTATTATAAAGGCTTATTGCCATCCAACGGCTGCTGCTTTCACCCGTCAGGTTTTCAATGCCGTCATCAAAGGTTATATAGCCGCTCCCGTCGTATGCCTCGTTTGCGTCATTTTCATGCCACAGGGCAGAGGACGACATAGCGTTATCCGAAACAGCCGCGGCAGCACCGGTATTTTTATAGGGAGCCTCTGCATATTCGCCGCTTTCAAAGCCGCTATAGAATGATTTTGCCTCGGTTTCCTTTTTCACCCAGGCGGCGTAAAGTGTCAGCTGGCTGTCGGACATAATTCCGCAGTCAAAGGGCTGCGTAAGCTTTGCGTCGGTATACCAGCCGCCAAACAAATAGCCCTCGCGCGTCGGCGGGTTAAACACCGGAATTTCGGTTTTTGCAATGCAGTTTATTGCTGCAAGCTCATTGCCGCCGTTGGTTTCAAAATATATTCCGTGAACATCAAGCCGCTCGTTCAGCGTAATATCATCCACGTAAATATCAACGTCGTCCGCCGAATAATTTGTATTTTCGGAAACGCAGGTTATTGTAATCGGGGTTTCCGAATCGGTGTAGAACCGAGCCTTAGCAGTCACCCAGCCGTCAGTTACATCATCTATTCTGGCAAGGTCGATAAGGTAAATGTTATCGCTGCTCCATTTTCCGTTGGGGTTGCGCACACCTGCCCCTACACGCTCTATCTGTAAAAGCACCGCTTGCGTCGGCTTTTTATCCGCGCGGTATTTAAGGCTTATTTCATAGGCGGAATCAGCGTTAGGTATAAATATTGCATTTTTGGTGCCGTTATCGTAAATTCTCGCAATTGAAGGCCACTGCCAGTTATATTTTGCAGCGGTTTTAAAGTGCAGCGCGTTTGTTTCGGCGCCTGTGCCGTCATCGATTTTTACAACCTCCGCCCCGGCAGAGGTAAAGTCTACCCCATTACTTACCGCCGAATTGAAATCTGTCACATTATCCTTTACGGTGTAGGTAATTCCCTCATCGTCATATGTGTTTACTATGCTTTGCGGCACGCGGGTATCCGCTGTCCACTTAGCGTATACATAGGTGCAGTCGCTTCTTACGGTAGCGGGTGCCGAAACGGTACATTCGGCATCGGTAAACCAGCCGCCGAAAATATAGCCCTCCCTTGTGGGGTGACCGTAGGAGTGCCCCGCATAAAGCTCTGCCTTTTCGGGGGTCTTGCCGTCCTTATAATCGCGGGTTACTTCTACCGTGTCGCCGCTGTAATCCACAACCTTTTCAACAGCAACATTATCCACCCAAAGCTTTTGGTATTTAAGGTCGCCCTTATCGTATGTCATAGCCGACATCGCAAGCGTGCCGTCAGCTGCTGCGGTAAATGTGCCGCTGAATGTACCCCAGCTGTTGCTGTTGCCTCCGCCTATCCAGCCTATGTATACTGCTTTGCCCGCATCATTCCACGAGCACATTGTGCCAAGGTTGCCTATTCCCTTTCCGGCGTCGGTTATTGCGGCAAGCATATTAACGTCTCCGGTCAGTCTTTCCTTTTTATAATCAAAGGATATTTTATATTTTGCTCCCTTTTCAAGCATAAAGGCTCCCGAGCCGTCGGTATTGCCTATACGTAGCGCCTTCGGCCATTTGTTCGTCCAATAGCTTGAAAGCTGCGTAAATTTTATTGCCTTACCGTGAGATGAATCCTTTGTGTCCTCATAGGTTGCATTGGTCTGTGTGCTCTTTTCGTAAAAAGCGGCGCTTGCGCCGTCGAAGGTGACGCGCGTAAAGCTTTTATTTCCACCCTCCGCACCCACCACCGAGCCTATAGCCGCAGCAACCGTGCCGAGCATTACCGCAGCAGAGAGTAACGTCGCTAAAATTCTGCGCATAATAATCTCCTTTATTGTTTAATAATTACCTGAACGCTTTAATTTTATCATTTGCTTTAGAAGCAGCATTGTTAAATACATTCTGCTTGCCTGCAAGCAAGCCCGAAACCTGCGCCGGGTCAGCCTCTGTAATGTCACCCATAAACATGTCTATATTCTCGTTGCCGGTAAGGGTCATCGGATTGTCTGAAAAATCAAAGTTTATACCCTTTTTCTTAACCTCGGGAATAATGTGGTCAAATGTCATTTTTTCAAGCGATTTATTCTTAAATACACTGGCTCCCGCAGAAGCGTAGTATTTATAATCAAGATAATAGCGGAGCAGGTACGCCGCGCCCTCTGGGTTTTTAGCGCCCTTAGCAATACCGTAACCGCGCGGCGAGCCAGTCGGCTTGCACTCCTTGCCGTTATAACTTGTGGGCATAGGCACCATACCAATTGCGCTGCCGTCCATATCCTTAAAGAAACCGTTATATTTCGCACCGTAAAGTCTGCTTACATATACGCCTATATTACCGTTAGCAAATGTGCCCCACCAATCGGTACTGCTCCAAAGTCCTTCTTTATATATGTTAGCGACAAAGTTATAGCCTACAGAGAGAACCTCAGCCGTATTCGCCTTAAAGGTTGCTGTTTTTGTATCGTAGCTTATAATCGGATTACCAAGCCCCGCGTTAAGCTTTTGTCCGTCCACAAATCCGCCTACATAACCGAGCTTTTTAATGCTTTCGATGCACTTTTTAAGGTTTTCATATGTCCACTTGCCTGAGTTATAATAATCAAGCGGGCTGGTTATACCGTTATTGGAGAAAAGCGTTTTGTTATAGAAAACCGAGTCAATATTTTCCCACACGCCTTCAAGACTGTTTACAAAGTATGTATTTCCGCCCACGGTAAAAACATTAGTAATATTTGAATCCCAGAAGCTGTCCTTCAAATCAATAATGCCCTGAAGCGGCTGCGCAATTTCAAGCGCCGTCGGGAAAGAACTATTGGAGATAATTATATCGGGACCCGATTTAGCCGCAATCTGCTTTGTAACCTGAGCAACATATTCCATCTCGTTATAAGAAACAAGCTTATATTTAATGCCCGTTTTCTTTGTGAAAGCTTTAAGCACCTTTTCATACTCAGAGGCGCCCTCATCGCCGAAATGCGCAAAGGTTACGGTTGTTCCCCTTAAGCGCTTGGGAATATTTGCGAACGGGTCGCTGCCCTTCATTTCAACCGGCTTTTTAACAACCGTACCGCCGCCGTTGTTTCCGCCCGTTGTTCCGCCGGAGCCGGTGGTGCTGCCGCTTTGGGTTTTGTCCCCGGTGCTTACGGTGTCATCGTCAAAGTCATTTATCAGCACGGCAGACGTATCCGAAGCATCCGCGCCGGTGTCTGACGCCGTGTCCTTTTTGCCGCAGCCGGCAAAGCCCATTACCGTTGTCAAGCAAAGCAACAGTGCCAATGTTTTAATTGATTTTTTCATTTTGTTTACCTCCGTTTTTGTTTTGGTTTTTTAGGAAATTTATATCGTTTGAAAAATCACCGCCCTGTTAGCTAAAAACGCACTAAAAATGCTAATTATTTAGCACTCACTGACAATTTAGTACAAATTCATACCTTTATCTTGACTTCTTTCTAAATTTACGATATTATTATACCAAAGTTATGTATAAAACTCCATAAAAAAACAGAACGCATTTTAGCACAAATCAGTCATCAAAGGTGGGAAATTTTGTATGTTCAACGATTTTCAGGCAGACTCGGAAATTAAAGGATATTCAAGATCGCAAAAAGGGTATTCAACAAACGATTATATACACGTAAATCTGTGCGGCAATTTGAATTTGGATGAGGACAGCCACGTTTACAGACCTCTCGGCCGCGAGGATTATCTGCTCATATATAATATAAGCGGAAAATGCCACGTAAGGACCGGCGGCAAAATTGTAACGGCGCAAAAGGGCGAGCTTGTGGTTTACAAGCCTGATGAGCCGCAAAATTATTTTTACAGGGCGGTAGAAAAGCCGCATAATTATTGGGTTCACTTTTCGGGCACGGCGTGTGAAAAGCTTATAAACCGTATTTCTTTGGCTGACGACCATTTGATTAAAATATCTCACACTACCGAGATTGAGTATTATTTTTCAAAGCTCTGCGTGCACTATCATTTTGACAGCTCCGAGCGAGATACCGTTTGCGGCGGGCTGCTGCTTACAATACTGGGTCTTATCGCCCAATACAGCTCGGGCAATTCAGCGCCTAATTTTTCGGGCGGCAGCTCAAAATCGCAGCAGCTTGTAAGCGAGGTTATAAGCATGCTTAAAATGAACGATATGGTGTGGATGAATGTTGATGACTGCGCAAAGCGGGCGAACCTGAGCAGCGCCCAATTTACGCGAATTTTTAAAAATCTTACGGGGCTTTCCCCACTCGATTACATAACCAAAACCCGTATGAACAGAGCCAGAGAGCTGCTTTTATTCACCGATTTTAATATAGAAAAAATATCGGAATTATGCGGCTACCACGACCAAAACTATTTCACAAGAATATTTAAGAAAAACTTAGGTCTGACACCTACCAATTTCAGAAAGCAAAAATAAAGAGGAGAAAAAATTATGCTTGAGTTAAAAATTCTGTCTTCACTGGAAAAAATCTTTCCCGATTCCGCAGGTACCGAAACCGCCCGTTTTTCCGCTATGAGAAACGAGCCTGTTTCATTTCAAATAGCGTATAAAAACGCTGACTGCGAAAGGTATGTTCAGCCGTTTTACACCGTAATTGACACTGATTTGGAAATATCGCTTATTTCGCAGTATAAAATCGGGTATGTTCCCGTAGCACAATGCGTGAACATACCCGAGGATGAATATTACGACCGAAAAACACCCGGACTTTTCCCTGACCCGCTGCTTCCGCGCGGCACTAACGACCGTGTTGAAAACGACGGCTTCTGGGCGCCCAGATTTTATGAGCAGGATGAAAAAAATCAGCTTAATTCGTACCCCGCCTGCTACCAGGGGCTATGGTTCACCGTAAATGAAAGCGGCGCACAAATACCCGCAGGCGAGCACTATGTAACAGTGCGCTTTCTGGCAGCAGCAGACGGCAAGGAAATAGGCGCAAAAACCGCCGAAATAACCGTTGCAGACGCATATCTTCCCGAGCAAACGCTCTTTTGCACCTCTTGGTTCCATAATGATTGCCTTGCCGATATATACGGCGTCGAAATTTTCAGCGACCGATATTTTGAAATTATGGAATCCTTTGTTGCTGAGGCGGCAAAAACCGGAATGAATATGATACTTTTGCCCGCGTTTACTCCCCCGCTTGACACACCTGTGGGAAAGGAGCGAAAAACCGCGCAATTGGTGCGCATAAGCCTTGAAAACGGCGAATATTCCTTTGATTTTTCGCTTATGGAAAAATATATGAGCCTCTGCCTTAAATGCGGAATTAAATATTTTGAGCATTGTCAGCTTTTCACCCAGTGGGGAGCAAAAGCGGCACCGAAGATCTTTGCCGATACACCCGACGGCTGCAAGCGCATTTTCGGTTGGGAAACCGATTCAAAAAGCGAAGAATATTCGGCATTTTTAAAGGCTTATCTGCGCTCGCTTATGAAATTCCTTAAAAAAGTCGGTCTTGAAAAAAATATCTTCTTCCATATTTCAGATGAGCCAATGCCCGATAATATTGAATATTACCGCAATGCGAAAAACATTATCAAGGGCGAAATAGGCGATTGTCCCTCGGGCGACCCGCTGGCACACTACGAATTTTTTGAAGACGGCAGCGTGCAGATACCCATTATTTCGGTAAACTCACCCGATATGGATAAATTTACCGCAAGCTGCGATAATTTCTGGGTTTATTACACCGGTGAATCCCTTTACGACGGCTACACAAACCGAATTATCACCACTACCGGCGCCCGCAACCGAATTATAGGTGTTCAAATGTATATGTCAGGGGCAAAGGGCTTTTTGCACTGGGGTTATAACTATTACTATGATGTTTTAAGCCACGGTCTTTTCAACCCGCTGAACGACCCCTGCGGCTACGGCGGGCTGCCCGGCACTTCGTTTATAGTGTACCCCTCCCCCGACGGCAAGGCGATAGTATCCGCCAGAATGAAGGTATTTTACGAGGGGCTTAACGATTACCGCGCACTAAAGCTATTGGAAAGCAAAATAGGAAAGGAGCAGACGGAGAAAGCCGTTCTTGATTTCTTCGGAGAGATGAATTTCCGCACCTGCCCTGATAATTCAAAGCTGATTGAATTCAGAAATCTTTTATGCAGGCTGATAAACGAAAATTAGAAAAATCTGCTTTGTACATATTTTTACACAAAAAATCAGCACGGTGTTAAACCGTGCTGATTTCAGTCTGTCTGTAAGGTCGGTCTTCCTCAAAGCAATTATACTGCGTTAAAATAAACTTACCTATATCATAAAGAATTGTCTCGTATCTTTTACGAAATTCAAGCGGCAGGCGCAGGCACCTTGTATCAGCCTCAAATTTGCGCCGTCTTGCGGGGGACGACGGCATATTATCAGCCTCAAAGGTAA
>URPQ01000034.1 GCA_900549755.1 uncultured Oscillospiraceae bacterium | reverse complement strand
TGTTTCTTTGTTTTTTATTTTTGTGGTAGTTATTATTTTTCGCAGCGTGGATTTGAATATTGCCGCCGCGTAAATATTTTTTGTGGCGGGTTGTTGTTTTGCGGCAAACGCGGGGCTTACTCTTTACACCGTGGGCAGCGTTAAAAAAACGCCGGGCGGAGGGACTTTTGTTTCGGTAGACGGCGGAATGACCGATAACCCGCGCTATACGCTTTATGGCGCGCCGTATACCGTTATAGCCGCGGGAAAAGCCGAAGAAAAGCTCAGCCTTAAAGCAACAGTGGCGGGGCGCTGCTGCGAATCGGGCGATATAATACAGGAAAATGTTATGCTGCCCGAGGTTTGCCGCGGCGATATTCTGGCAGTTGCGGGCACCGGGGCTTACAATTACTCAATGGCTTCAAATTATAACCGTATTCCGCGCCCGCCGGTGGTTATGCTTTATAAGGGGCAGGATTATACAGCGGTTCGCCGGGAGGAATTTAAGGATATTTGCAGGTGTGATATATAAGCGCTTAAATAACAGGAAAATCGGAAACTGCAAAGTATAAATGTAAAAAGTCTCCCCGCGCCGCGGGGAGACTTCGCCTTTTAAAGCTTAAATCAAAGCGTATTCAAAATATCAAGCACAGCCTCAAGCTCTGCGGGCTTTACCTTATCGGGGAAAACGCCGTTTTCAACGCAATCGGTGAAATAGCGTATTTCGTTTGCATAAGCGTCACTTGCGGGCAGACCTATATTACCGGTATCAAGCCCGTCGCCGCCGGAAATAGGCGACCAGATTTTCCCGTTTTCCTCATAAATTTTCATTTCACCGTTTTCCCAGGCTACAACCGCGTGCTCAAACTGGAAACGGAACGCCGCCTTAAACGGATAGGGGGATGCATACCACGATGCCTCGGTGCTTATGAAAAATCCATCGTACCGGTAAACCGTGTTCAGGTAGTCCTGTGTTTCGGTGGTAGATTTAAAAGCGTTTGTTTTGGCAGGCTTGCCGAAGGCGTAAACCATAAAGTCCAAATCGTGAATGTGAAGGTCAAAGGGTACCAGACCGCTGCGGTTTTTATCGGTCATCCAGTTATCCCAGCTCCATTTCGGGCGGCAGCCGAGGCGCGTCATAGAGCCGGAGAGCAGATTGCCGTAGGTTTTTTCGTCATAAATCTTTTTAACAATTTCATATTCCGGCCAGAAGCGCAAAACCTGCGCTATCATAAATTTAACATTGTTTTTCTCTGCGGCGGCATAAACGCGCGCCACGTCCTCTTTTTTAAGCGAAACGGGCTTTTCGCAAATAACGTTAATGCCCTTTTCCATAGCTTTAACCGAGAAATCGGCGTGTAAATAGGTAGGAAGGCAGATATCGAGAATATCTATTTCTTCCTTTGCAAGCATTTCATCAAAATCGGTATAGCGGCGTTTGTTCGGGTATTTTTCCATTTGCTCGGGGCGAATATCGCACAGCGCCACAAGCTCGGCGTCTTTCATTGATTCCCACGCCGGAATATGCGCGCCGCTTATTCCGCCTACTCCTACAAGTGCAACTTTTAACATAGTTAAAATCTCCTTTAATTAAATAACGTTTGCAGTTACAATATTATCCCAGCTTTTTGAGCGTTCGTCTTCAAGCACCGGCTCTGAAAGCTCGGGTATTTTCTTTTCGGTGTCATCGCAAAATTCCAAGAGCCTGTCGCGGCAGCTTTCAAGCCGCATTATTAGCCCGCCGAGGCGTATATCCTGAACGTCGAAGCCGTGAGGCTTGTTTTCAAAAAACCAGAATTTGCGGAAAGCGGTGTAAAACGCTTTTAGCTTATCTATAGCGGCGGTATAATCGTTTTCGGCTATGCATTTAAGCGCTTTTGTATCTCCTGCAAGATATGCCGCGCGGGTTTTAATACCCAGCTCCGCCTTGACAGACAGAACATCCGCCAGCGCTGCGGCAGATTCAAAATACGGCTTGTAATCATCTGTTGCTTTAATTGCTGACAGCTTTTTATAAAGCTCTTTGTAGTAACCGTTTACGCCGCAGGTTATTTTACTGTCGTAAGCCCCCATAAACGGGTCGCAGTAAAGCAGATATTTTGACGGGTTATCCCGCAGCTTATCCGACGGGGTGTTAAGCTTATCAAGCAGCATAAAATCGTCAAATTCCATACCGGTAAGGGCTTTAAGTTTTGCTTTGGCGGCGTCTATGCTGTCGTTTCCGTTTAAAAGCTCAGAGGCGTAGCAAAGCGCGGGAAGAACCGCAAAGCGTGAGCACTCGCCGCCGTTATCGCCCCACATTGTTATGAAAATATCGTCTATCCCGTTATCGCGGCAGGCTTTAATTGCAGGCGCGGTAATTTCAAGGCTGTATTTGTTTGAGGGCATAAAGCCGGTCCAGGTCCATGCTCCGCCCGCAAATACAACCGGTCTTGCAAACGCCTTGTTTTTTTCTATCATATTGCAATAGTGGTTGTAGTCGGTGCTGTAATAATCCCAGTAAACAAGCGTTACATTTTCGGGCAGATCGGCTTTTTTGCGAATTGCCTCAAGGTTTGCCTTGCTGTAGTAATTACCCGAGGCATCTGCAAGCTTGCAGAACATATCGCTCCATATCATAGGCTTAAAGCCGTATTTATCGGCAATATCGCACACCTTATGGAGGTGGCGGTTTATAATTTCAAAACGGTCGGTGTCGCCGTGCTTATCGCGGTACTTACCGAGACCCACCATATACGCTTCGTCCATACCGATATGTATTTTGCGGGTTGTAAAACACTCCGCCAGCGTAGCTAGCATTTCATCAATAAGCTTATAGGTTCTGTCGTCGTCCGCCAGCAAAATATCTGCGGTATCATTTATGCAGCCGTACTGATTTATCCATTTGAACATTGCGTTAAGATGCGCCAAGGTTTGTATACAGGGGACAAGCTCAACCCCGTTTTCACGGCAGAAGGCATCCGCCTCTTTAAGCTCTGCCTTTGAAAATCTTCCGCGCTGATGACCGAAATACGGCTCGCCGTCAACCTCATAAGTATCTTCGGTGTAAAGCATTAACGTATCGTAGCCCAGCGCCGATATTAGCTTTACAAACCTTTTAAGGGCGGTAAGGTTCATAACCGCGTTTCTTGAGCAATCTACCATTAAGCCTTTCATTTTGCTCCACCGTAAACCATTTCAATTATGTTTTCAAGATATTCCTTTGCGTAAAGTATATCCTTGTTCTGCTCCTCACCCTCAATTTCGCGCTCTATTGTAACGTAGGAATCATAGCCTATTTCATGCAGCTTTTCAAACAGGCGGTTGAAATCTACCTTGCCCTCGCCTATGCGGGTCTCCATACCGAGGTCGTGACCGTTGGTGGGGTAGCAGCCGTCCTTTGCGTGCAAATTACGAACATACTTGCCGAAAACGTCAAGCGCGTCAACCGGGTTTGCTCTGCCGTAAAGAATAACGTTTGCGGTGTCAAGATTTACGCCGAGGTTATCTGTTCCCACCTTTTCAAAGCAGCGAAGCATTGTAACCGGCGTTTCCTGCCCGGTTTCAAACAAAAGGTACTGACCGTTGCGCTTTAAATGCTCTGCAACCTGTCTTACCGCAACGCAGAAGGGCGCAAACTGCGGGTCGTTCGGGTTCTCGGGTATAAAGCCCATATGAGTTACAACGTCGGTTATGCCGAGCTTTTTTGCAAAATCGGCACCGTCGCATAAATTTTTAATGCGGTGAACTCTGTACTCGGGCGGTACAAGCCCTAAGGTTATCTGCCCGTCGTAAAAATCCCAAACGGTGGGGCCCTCCCAGCCGCACCAAAATGCCGAAACGGTTATTTTTTTATCGCCTATAAGCTTTTTCAGTATTTCGGCGTTTTCATCTGTCCAAAGCTCAGGTTTCCAGGAAATGAGCTGGCAGCTGTCAAAACCGTTTGCGAGCAGCTCGTCAAACTTTTTTGACATTTCGTTTATGTCATTCAAATGTACGCAGGTTCCTATTTTCATTAAAAAATCCCCCTTGAATATTGATTTTTTTATAATTTTATGTTAGCATAAATATAATGCAGCAGTTAGGATTATTTTGATTTTTTTCAGTATTTTTTTGACTTAGGTGATTTTCGTGAGATTAGACGGACAAAAGGAGCTTACCCCTGTTGTATACGGCGACAGCGCCGTTAAAATTCATGACTCGGTTTTTCGCTCGGGTGCCCAGCTGTGCTTTACGACCCACTGGCACGAGCGAATGGAAATACTTGTAATTTTAAACGGCGGGCTTGAAATATACTCGGGCGATATTAAGGAGTATGCTAAGGCGGGCTCGGTCGCCGTTTTTATGCCGGGGCAGCCGCACCGCGGCATTTCGGGACCGGACGGTGTTTCCTACCGGACGATTATGTTTGATGTGCAGGCGTTTTATAATTCTACCAATGCCACCGAGAAATACCTTGTGCCGGTTGCCGAGCAGAGAATAGCCTTTGCCGGAGTTTCAAGTAATCCAGAGGTATTTGCCGCCGCAAAAGCGGTTGCCGATGAACAGCTTTCGGGCGACGGCGCTTCACCGCTTTTGGTGGTTGGCGGAATTTACAGGCTTTTGGGTCTGCTTTATAAATATTGCGCGGCGGGGGAGCGTATTCACGCTTTATCGGATGACAGATTCCGCAACGTTACCGAATATATTGAGCGCAACTTCCGCGAGGATATATCCTCAAAAGAATTAAGCCGCCGATTCGGGTATGACGAAGCATACTTTTGTCGGCGGTTTAAGGTGGTTACGGGGCTTACCCCTATGATGTATATACAAATATTAAGGCTTGAATTTGCTAAAAAAACGCTGAGAACAGAGAAGAATATAAAGATTTCGGAGCTTTCGGCGCTTTGCGGTTTTTCCGATCCCGGCTATTTTGCACGCTGCTTTAAAAGGCATTACGGTATGTCGCCGTCAGAGTATGTGCTGAAGCACACCGGGCAATCGGTAGGGTGATGTGATTTTACTCAAGTTCAAATGCGCCGGTGTAAAGCTGATAATACTTGCCTTTTTCCTCAATAAGCTTTTTGTGGCTGCCGCGTTCTATAATTCTGCCGTGGTCAAGCACCATAATAACGTCCGAGTTCTGAACGGTGGAAAGTCTGTGAGCAATAACAAACACCGTTCTGCCCTGCATAAGCCTATCCATACCCTTTTGAACTATTGCCTCGGTGCGGGTATCAATGCTTGATGTCGCCTCGTCAAGTATCATAACGGGCGGGTCGGCAACCGCTGCGCGCGCAATTGAAATCAACTGCCGCTGCCCCTGCGATAAACCGCTGCCGTCGCCCTTTAATACCGTGTTGTAGCCCTCTGGCAGCATTTCTATAAAGCCGTGCGCGTTGGCAAGCTTTGCCGCGGCTATGCACTCCTCGTCGGTTGCGTCAAGCCTGCCATAGCGGATGTTATCCATAACCGTACCCGTAAACAGGTTTACATCCTGCAAAACAACGCCCAAGGACCTGCGCAGATCGGCTTTTTTAATCTTGTTTATATTTATGCCGTCATATCTTATCTTGCCGTCTGCGATATCGTAAAAACGGTTTATAAGGTTGGTAATTGTGGTTTTGCCTGCGCCCGTAGCGCCCACAAATGCTATTTTCTGTCCCGGCTCTGCGTAAATATCAATGTTATGCAGCACTATTTTATCGGGAACATAGCCGAAATCAACATCGAACAGCCGCACGTCACCCATAAGGCGGGTATATGTCACAGTGCCGTCGTGGTGGGGGTGGCGCCATGCCCAAATGCCCGTGCGTTTTCCGCTCTCGGTTATATTGCCGTTTTCATCAATATTTGCATTTACAAGGGTAACGTAGCCATCATCCGTCTCGGGCTTTTCGTCCATAAGCTCGAATATACGCTCGGTACCCGCCATAGCCATAACTACCGAGTTTATCTGCTGTGAAACCTGGCTTATGCTCATGGTAAACTGCCGCGTCATATTAAGGAACGGCACTACCACCGCCACCGAAATTGCCTGCCCCGAAAGGGAAAGGTTGGGCGCGTTTGCAATAATCAGAATACCGCCGATAAAGGCTATAAGCACATACAGAATATTGCCTATGTTGCCCATTATAGGCATTAGTATATTTGCAAATATATTTGCGCTTTCGGCGTCCTTAAACAGCTGGTCGTTTATCCTGTCAAAGTCCTTTTTGCTTTCTTCCTCATGGCAGAATACCTGAACGACCTTTTGCCCGTTCATCATTTCCTCTATATAGCCCTCTACCACACCTATAGCCTTTTGCTGCTTTACAAAATAGCGCGCGCTGTTGCCGCCTATTTTCTTGGTCACCATAGTCATGGCGAAAACACCGAGGAATACCACAAGGGTCATCCAGACACTTAAATAAAGCATATAGAAAAGCAGCGCTATAATTGTTAAAAGCGAGGTGAAAAGCTGCGGCATACTTTGCGATATTAACTGGCGCAGGGTATCAATATCGTTGGTGTAGTAGCTCATTATATCGCCGTGGGTGTGCGTGTCAAAATACTTTATGGGCAAGCTTTGCATACTGCCGAACATATTTTGCCGCATTTTATTTAAAAAGCCCTGCGTAACTACCGCCATAAGCTGCGAGTAAATAAAGGTGGCAATAACGCCTAAAGCATAAAAGCCTATCATAAGCCCTATTACCTGCATAAGTCTGCCCGAAACGGAATTAAAGCCTATATCCAGCCCGTCCTTAATAACAAGCAAAAGCTGATTTAAAAAGAGCGATGAAACCGTTCCCGCAAGCGCGCTCAATAAAATGCACACGCCTACAATAACAAGATAGGTTTTGTAATATTTAAAAAGATATTTAAAAAGTCTTGAAAGCGTGCCTTTGGCGTTTTTAGCCTTAGGTCCGCCCTTGAATCCTCTCGATCCCGGCATTATTCTTCACCTGCCTTATTCTGCGAATAGTATACTTCTTTATAAATTTCATTGCTTTGTAGCAGTTCCTCATGCGTGCCCACGGCGTTTATTCTGCCGTCTTCCATAACAACTATGCGGTCGGCATCTTGCACCGATGAAATACGCTGCGCTATAATAATCTTTGTGGTATCGGGTATTTCGGTTGCAAGCGCGTTTCTTATAAGCGCGTCGGTCTTGGTATCAACCGCGCTTGTGGAGTCGTCAAAAATAATTATTTTCGGCTTTTTAAGCAGTGCGCGCGCTATGCAAAGGCGCTGCTTTTGTCCGCCCGAAACGTTTGTGCCGCCCTGCTCTATGTGGGTATCGTACCCATCGGGCAAGGTGTTTATAAATTCATCCGCCTGTGCCAGTTTACATACGCGCACCAGTTCCTCGTCGGTTGCGTTCATATCGCCCCAGCGTAGGTTTTCCTTAATTGTACCCGAGAAAAGCACGTTTTTCTGCAAAACCACCGAAACGGCGTTGCGCAGCGTTTTAATGTCGTAATCTTTGACATTACTGCCGCCCACAAGCACCTCGCCTTCGGTTGCGTCATAAAGGCGGGAAATAAGCTGAATAAGCGATGATTTACTGCTGCCCGTGCCGCCTATAATGCCTATGGTCTCACCTGATTTTATGTGCAGGTCAATATCGGTAAGGGCGTATTTTTCCGCGCCCGCGTGATATTTAAAGGAAACGCCGTTAAAATCAATGCTGCCGTCGGGCACGTCTGTTTTGGGGTTTTTGGGGTTTTCAATGGTGCTTTCCTCTGTTAGAACTTCGCAGATACGCTGTATGGACGCGTTTGAAATAGTTATCATAACAAAAATCATTGAAAGCATCATAAGGCTTGATAATATCTGCATACCGTAGGTAAACAGGCTTGAAAGGTCGCCAACGCCCATGGCGCTGCCGCCGCTGCTTATAATAAGCTTTGCGCCGAAATAGGATACTATTACCATTGCCGCATACATTGCAATCTGCATTGCAGGGCTGTTAAGGGCTACAAGCCTTTCCGCCTTTGTGAAATCGGCGCATACCTCTTCGGACGCCTTGCCGAATTTGTTTTTCTCGTAGTCTTCGCGCACAAAGGATTTTACAACCCGCATGCCCTTAACGTTTTCCTGAATTGAGTTGTTAAGGTTATCGTACTTTTTAAACACGCTGTTAAAAAGCGGCATTGCCTTTTTAATTATAAGGAAAAGCGCGAATGCCAAAAACGGCACTAACGCCACATACACGGTGGATAGCTGTGGGCACATTTTAAACGCCATTATCATTGCGAAAATGAACATCATAGGTGAGCGCACCGCTATGCGTATTATCATCATATACGCCATTTGCACGTTAGAAATATCGGTCGTAAGGCGGGTTACAAGGCTTGAGGTTGAAAATTTATCGATATTGGTAAACGAAAAGCCCTGAACCTTGTAAAACAGGTCGTGCCGCAAATTTTTTGCAAACCCGCACGAAGCCGTGGCGCAGGTCTTGCCCGCCATAGCCCCGAAAAACAGGGAAACGAACGCCAATAAAATAAGCATAAGGCCGTATTTTAATATAAGCGACATATCCGTGCCGTTTTGTATGTGGTTTATAAGCTTTGCAATATAAAAAGGAATAACACACTCAACTATAACCTCAATAGAAACTAATATCGGGGTTAAAATTGAGGGCTTTTTGTATTCTCTTATACTGCCCATAAGTGTTTTTATCATACTGTCTCTCCTATTCTTCCATATTGTTTTTAAGCTTTTCGGTAATGCGGAAAAAAGCTTCAAGCTCTTCGTCGGTCAGCCCTTTTCGCAGCTTTTTCTCCCGCGCGGCAATATCTTTGCATATTTCGGTGTGAATTTTTACCGCTTTATCAGTCAGCACGATTTTTTTAAGCCGCGCGTCGTTTTCAACGCTCACACGTTTAATATAACCGTCCTTTTCCATAAGCTTTAACATATTGCTTGCGGTTGAACGCCGGATTGAAAATTTTTCTTCAAAATCCTTTTGAAAAATATCTCTGTCGCGGTTCTCATAAAAATAATTTATTGCCCAGCCGTGTATACGTCCGTTTGGTTTAGGGTCCATATTGGCAATGTTTCTTTCAACATCGCGCCTTATAAGATTTGAAAGCGTGCGTATTTCAAAGCCTATGTCCTTTTCGCCGTGCACATAATCACCTCACAAATATTTGTTAGCTTGCTAACTATTATAACACAAATAACCCGTTTGTCAACAAGCAAATATTTAATTTTTTGTTAAGGTTGAGCGAGATGTATTAAGCTCTTGCCTGCTTAAAATATGTTGTTTAAAAAATACTTGCAAAAGCTGTGTAATTATGGTATAATAACAAAACAAACCAAAATGCGGATATAGTTCATCGGTAGAATGTCAGCTTCCCAAGCTGAACAGGTGGGTTCGACTCCCATTATCCGCTCCAAAAATCCTCATTCGTAAGAATGGGGATTTTTACTTCTTACCTCTTTACTCTTTGTTTATGACCGATTAGAAGCACCGCAGGCTTCAAATACATATTTTGAGGTGTAAATTATGACATTTATTCAACATTACAATTCTCCGCTGGGTGGTATTCTGCTGGCGGCAGATGAAATCGGTCTGACCGGCTTATGGTTTAATGGGCAAAAATATTTTGCCCGCAGCCTGCCTGCCGGGTATACAGAGCAGAACACCCCGGCACTTTCGGAAGCAAAGCGCTGGCTGGAGGTTTACTTCACAGGCAAGAAACCGGATTTTATGCCGCCGCTGCATATTGTCGGTTCTGCGTTTCGCAGGGCTGTATGGGAAATTCTCTTGCAAATTCCCTACGGAAAAACCACAACCTACGGCGAGATTGCGCGACAGCTCGCCAAAAAACAAAAGCTTCCTAGGATGTCGGCACAGGCGGTGGGCGGAGCTGTTGGGCACAATGAAATATCTATCATTATTCCCTGCCACCGCGTGGTTGGTACAAACGGCAGCCTGACCGGGTATGCCGGCGGAATTGACAAAAAAATAAAGCTGCTGGAGCTGGAGCATACCGATATGAGCAGCTTTTTTGTACCTAAGAGCGGTACGGCACTATAATTAAGTCTCCAAACAGAGTCAAATTTCAACCGGCTTTGTTATTTGTATAATAACTCCGAAATCCATAAAAGTTAAGCCATTTTCGGTTAAAAGCGTTATTTCCGAAAATGGCAGGTAAATAATGTGCTGTTATATTCCGCCGATCTTGCGGTTTATAAAAAGCTATTTCATAATCATTTTTATCAAAGCAAGTGCAATAGGGCTTACAATAAATCTGTTGAAAATATTATTGCAAATACCGCCCGCAAAAAAAGCTATGTACGATGCTCCGCCGTCTGAATACTTAATTTTTTTAAGTATATGCGACCTGTAAATACAATCGGCTGACAGCCCGATAGGTATTTGTAAAACTATTATTACAAGAACCGACCATAATGTAATCTTAATTGATATGTAATATATCTCTTTTTCCGCCTCGTAGGCCCTTATCGGCTGTCCGTTCACCTCTATAATTAAATCGGGATTATTTGCCGTGTAATCATCCGCGTTATAATTCTGCTCATACTCCGCTACCTCTTTGTAAAGAGGCGTTAATTGTCCCCGATAAGAGCAGGATATTAAAAGCGTTACGCATAACGCCAAAACAGAATAGATAACCGCAAAAAGCGCCGCGTTTTTATACATTTTACGGTAACACATCCAATTAACGCCAAAGAAAAATGCCGCCCAGTTCCAGCTTAAAAAGAGCTTTTTATTCTCATTTTCAGCATAAATACCAACATAGCGAGAAGCGTTTTTATCAATGAAAAAATGCCAATCCGCCTTTTTAACCCCGTTTAACAATTCTTCCTTCGGGGAGGCGGTAGGGGGTATCCTTTTCCAGCATTGTTTGCAATATCCGTCGCTTACAGTATAAGCAGCACCGCAATATTCGCATTTCTTTTCGGTATTATCCGCCATTTTCCCAACCCTTTCGTAATATCCTCAGTTCCGATGCTCAAGATAATTATAGCCGCAATCCGGGCATTTAGGGTAATCAATATCGTGGGTTTTTCCACATTTGGGGCAGGTGCGCTGCATAATCATATCGTTGCCCGCTTCGTCGGTTTCCTCATTTTCAATTGCGGCTTTTGCTTTGCGGTACCGCTTTGCTTTTCTCGTATAACCTAAAGCCAATAACAGATCAAACAATGAAATTGCCGACATTATTATTAATACAATAATTTTATTTATGAGCGGAGACTCAATCAGCCCCGAAGACACAACCCGGGCATCAGAAAAGAACAGCCATAAGCCAAATGCAAAAATACCGGCAGATGTAATAAAGCAAAACACCGCCATCGGCGCTGCGTTCCCCGGTGCGGATACTGTCGGCGGTACTTTACCCGTACCGATGTAATGACCCGGGTTAAACATATTATTCTGAAACTCGGCAACATCCTTAAAGGAGTCGTATTCTTTTTCAAAATCTTTATTATTTTCGTTCATACCGTCACCTCATTAAGTTTAATATATCATAAATTACTTGTGCGCCGGCGGCGAAAGCCGCAATTTAGTCATTCAATGTTCTCCGAAACGGTCAAAATCTTTAATTTTGTCAGCATTTCGTGAGGTTATTATATCATATGATTTAATTTTATTCAATATACAGTGTCCATGAATTTGAATCGGATTGTAAAGCTAAAGAACTCAAAGCGGGACAGAAGATACAAGGGTGTATTTTCTTATAATGGTATGATATGCTTGTATTTAACTAATCAAAATTTACGGGATAAAAATCAAATGGATGTTTCCTTTAAGATAGGCAATGAAAAGCTTAATTACAGAGTATGTGCTATGATAATTTCCGAGGGCAAAATATAGTGGTTGGAGTTTGATAAATTAAAGGATGAATACTTTTACCCGATTGTATTGTCTATGCGGTCGTGAAAATATGTTTTTCCGAAAAGTGGCGGCAAAATACCTAATAAGCATAAAAAAACCGCTGAACACCAATGTTTCAGCGGTTTTTGGTCCGAGTGACAAGACTTGAACTTGCGGCCTCTTGACCCCCAGTCAAGCGCGCTACCAGCTGCGCCACACCCGGATATTGCCTTTACAGCCTTATTATTATATCAAAACAAATTCAAAAAGTCAATAATAAAATACACAAGAAATTCAAAAAGTTTTTCAGGTGCAGCATTTCACATTAAAACCCGCCCGTTTTCCCTGCAAAGGTGGGTGGCAGCGGCGGCAATTTACCCCATTATATAGTATATCGGGGTAGGAATTAACTATATATTCCAAAGTAAGTGATACGCATATCAAAAATAACAAAAATTTGCAAAAAAATGCCCGATTTTTTTACAGCTAAAAGTTACACTTGTATGTTGAAAATACGGCAAACGAGTGCTATAATATCAGTGATTATTGGGGATTATGCACCGTTTCGGTCGAAACGGCATTGCAAAGCCCTTGCAATAACCGAAATTACAACCGTTTACCGGGGTTTTACAATGCGGTCTGAGGGATGTCAGCTGGGTTCCTCAAATCACGCATATCCCACGGAACCTGAAAGGGAGGGAAAAGCCTAAAAACAAAGCTTTTTCGGGGCAAAAGCCCCAAAAGTATTATGAAAGGATGATACAAACAATGAATAAGTCATTTATAGGCAAAAAGCTGTTAAGTTTGCTGTTGTCTGTCCTAATGTGCTTAAGTCTTATCCCGAGTGTAGCATTTGCTACAATCGCTGAGGGCGAGACTGCAACTGTTGCCAAAATAGGCGAGGCAGAGTACAAAACTCTTGCAGAAGCTATTGCAGCGGCAAAAGATGGTGATACCGTAACTCTGCTTGCAGATTGCAGCGGTGACGGCATTATGGTAAACACAAATAAATATCCAACCGGAATTACTATTGATTTTGCCAAACATTCATATACAGTAGGCGGAAAGCTTGTTGGCAGCGCAGGCACGGCAAGCAACGGTTTCCAACTACTTGCGGGCAATACAATAACCATGAAAAACGGTTTTATTTACGGCGACGCGTCTATTGCGGGTGATGATATAACCGAATGGTCGGGCGCTCCGGCTATTATGATTCAGAATTACAGCAACCTTACATTGGATAATATGACTGTATCAGGCGGAAAACAGACTGTATACACCATTTCAAACAATAACGGTAATACTGTAATTAAGGATTCAATAATAAACGCCGGCAATGCCGAGGGAACAAAATATTCTCCCGTTGCGTTTGATGTTTGCCGTTATAGTAGCTATCCTTCGGTATCTGTCACTGTTGAAGGTAATAGCGTAATTAACGGTAACATTGAAATCAGCGGCGTAATAGGCGAGGGTCAGAGCCGTCAGCTTAATATTAAAAACGGTACATTCAACGGGAAGTTTAGTGTTGAGAGCAATGTGCCTGCAAATATTGCTATTTCAGGCGGTAAATTTGCTTATGAAATAAATCCCGATTACTGCGCTGACGGCTTTATTCCGACAACGAATAAAGACGGTACTTACGGCGTAAAATCCGGCAAATATGTAGCCGAGCTAAACGGCGTTAAATACGAAACCGTCAATGCGGCTATTGCAGCGGCAAATAACGGCGATACAGTAACACTGCTTTCCGACACAACCGAGGATGTTTTAATTAGCAAGAGCATTACGCTTGACCTCGGCGGTAAGACGCTCACAAATACAGGCGTCGGCAAAGCAACGACTTCAATTACAGTAAATAACGTAACTGTTAAAAACGGTAATGTTATAGGCGGCGCAAGCTATTATAACATCGAGGTTAAGAAGGGCGCTTCTGCCACACTTGAGGATGTAACCGCAACGGCAGGCAACACCGGTTCTTCTATGGTTGATAACTGGGGCACGCTTACAATAAACAGCGGTACATATACCGGCGGTTTAAATACTGTTAAGAGTGAAGAAGGCTCTAAGCTTACTATCACAGGCGGTACGTTTACGCTTGAAAAAGGAACTTCAAAAGGCTTTACGGGAGTTATTTTCAACTACGGAAAGCTTGAGATAAGCGGCGGTACATTCATTCAGGGCGATAAGAATGCTCCGTACGGACAGGCGCAGGTTATTCACACCGATAAGAGCGGCAGTTCTTCACCCTCTACGGTAATTACGGGCGGTACGTTCAAGAATCTGTGCACACGCTCAACCGCATGGACTGTACGTGTAACAAATGCGGCTGCGGGCAGCACAAAAGTTTCCGGCGGTACATTTAATAAGAAAATTTCAGACGGATATTGCGCAAACGGCTATATCCCGACGAAAAATGCCGACGGCACATACGGCGTAAAAGAGGGCAGCTATGTAGCTCAAATCGGCACCAAAAAGTATGAAACTCTTGCAGACGCTATAAGGTTAGCCGCAAAGGGTAAAACTATAACCTTACTAGCGGATATAGAGGTTAATAGTACGCTTTCTATTGCAAAAAATCTTATAATAGATTTAAACGGAAAAACCTTAACAGGCAAAACCGGCAGTTATATGTTCAATATAGCCGAAGCTGCAAGCGTTACATTTGAAAACGGTACTATAAATGTTGCCGATAACTATGGCGCTATGAATGTTTACGGTCAGCTTTCATTGCAGAATGTAAATATAGAAGGCGCTGCTATTGAAAGCTCGTTATTACTTATTAACGGCAATGCAAATGTAACCGTTGATAAGGCTACCACAATATCTGCAAATGCGGATGTTAAAGATTGCTACCCGGCTATACTCTTTGAGCCGTCTGGGGAGGCTCATAACCCGGTTCTGAAGGTTTACGGCACTGTTAAGGCAATAAAGATGCAGGCTATTCAGGGCAACGGATCAGATAAGGGCACTACCGACATTTATATTTATGACGGAGCCAAAGTTTTATCGGATAAGCTTGCAATGTATTTGCCACAGCTTTGCAATGTTAATATTACGGGCGGATTAGTTGAAGGCTATTGCGGAATCGGAATTAAGTCAGGCACTCTGAATATAAGCGGCGGTGAAGTAAGAGGTGTTTGCAAGGACGATGTTATCGATGATAAATATTCTCAAACTAATGGCATAAGCTATGACGGCTCTGCTATTTTGATTGATTCCTACGTCGGTTATGCAGGACAGGTGAAGATTAACATTTCAGGTAACGCGGTTGTTAGGAGTAAGTATTCAACTGCTATTCGTGAAATCGGTAACGACGCCAGCAAAACAAACGTAGTTGCCATTGGCATATCCGGTGGTCAGATACTCGGTGCTGCCGGAAAACAAGCTGTACTTGTTCGTGAAACATCGGTATCAATGGTTTCAATTTCGGGCGGTACATTCTCAAGCGCTGTTCCTGCCGACTACTGTGCAGCCGGCTATGCGCCCAAGGCTAACACTGACGGTACATACGGTGTTGAGCCTAAGGTAACTACCGAAAAAAGAAATCTTTCTGTTGATATAAACGGTGCCGGAAAAGTGGAATATTCAATAAATGGCAGTGATTCCGGTATTTGGAGCAACTCAATTACTAAAGTTCCTTATGAAATCGGAACTCAGTTTACAGTAAAGGCTGTTCCGCGTGCTGGTTCAACATTCCTTTATTGGGTGAACAGTGAGGGACGTGTTATTTCCGATGCCCCGACATACAGCTTTTATTTGGGCGATAACCTTACTATAAAAGCAGTATTCTGTTATTCAGAAGACAGTGCATATGTTACTTTCAGAGATATGGGCAATACAATTCTTATGGCAATTTCTGCTGATAGTGACGGTTATGTAAATGTTCCCACAAACCTTATTGCTTATGCAGGATATACGTTTATCGGTTGGTATGACGCTGACGGAAATAAGTATGAGGAAGAAAACGGCAGAATTAAAGTAAACGGAAATGCCGCAATTACTATTTATGCAAAGTATAAAGCTGATACCGAAACAGTTTATACTGTTACAGTAGATGGTATAGAAAAAGGCAAATATACATACGGGTCATATGTAACCGTAACGGCTGAGGATATAGAAGGCAAAGAGTTTGCCGGCTGGTATATCAACGGAACTCTTGTAAGCTATGATAAGGCATATTCTTTCTATGTTACAGGTAATGTTGCGCTTGAAGCCCGTTATTCCGATACTGTTGTGGTTAAGGAGCCTGTTATTACCTTGCTTGTAAGCGAAAGAAAAGAAACCGGTAACGGTTCACAGTATATTATCTTTACTGCCGCTTGGTCTGCTGACAGCTCTTATACATTTGTTGAGGCAGGTATAATTCTTGCAAAGGATAACAGCAAAGAGCTTACACTTGAAAATGTTGATAACTCAACAATTCTTAAAAAGGCAACTCGTCTTACGACTGTTGAGGGCACATATGCGCATACATTTACATTGTCCAGCGATACTGCGAAAGCTAACGCCGTTTATGCGCGTGCTTACTTCACCTTTATTAAGGACGGCAAGGTTGTGACAATTTACACAACTGTTCAGATATCTAAGCCTATCTGAAAGGAAAATTAAGGAGGGAAGAAAATGAAAAATTTATTTCAAAAGCCCGAGCTTGAAGTAATAAAGCTTGAAACTAACGATGTTGTTACTGCAAGCAGCAGTATGGATCAGGGCGGAAGCACCTCACCGTGGTAATTAGAATTTAACAGAGAACTGTCAATATTGAGTAAAATATTGATAAGCCGAACCTTCACCCCGACACCCCGAAAGGGCTGCCGGGGTGAAGTATAATATTAGTAAACAGGACTATGCGGATATGCCTGTCAATACGAAGAAATCGGACGGCAGAGCCCGGAAAGCTATTTTACAAAAAATGCTTGACCTTTTACAGAGTATATGCTATAATACTATTACCTCTGAAAGGTTCTTTTTTTTTGTAAAGGAACCGGTTGTAATGCCATGCGCCCCTGCGCGTGTGCTTTTCGTGCGCGTTTTCAGCGCGTGCGGGTGCAACGGGACGGGCAAAACCGAGGGAGGCGTTTACTTTTACGTTGCCGAATAAATCGGCTTGAATTAGTAAAAGCAAAAAATATTTCCGTAAAGCGGGAGGTGCCGTTATGAGAGTTAAAATCACACTTGCATGCACTGAATGCAAGCAGCGCAATTACAACACAATGAAAAACAAGAAAAACGATCCTGATAGGCTTGAAATGAACAAGTATTGCAGGTTCTGCAAGAAGCACACCTTACACAAGGAAACGAAGTAGGAGGGTGGACGAATGAAAGTAATAAACAAAATTTGCCGCTTTGCGGCGTCGGTTTTCGGTCTTGCTTCGCTCGTTCTGTTCTTTATGCCGTTTGCAAATATTACAAGCGGCGGAAACAATGCTTCGGTAGTAGGTGCGGTTCTCGCCTTCGGCAGCAAGGTTACTGTCGGCGGAACGGAATACACAATGGCGAAATCGTCCGATATTCTGTTTTGCCTGCTACTGACCGCTATTGCCTTTATTTTGAGCATTTTTTCCTTTAAATCCAAAAAGCTTCGCTACTTTGCCCCGGCAGTGGGCTTGGTAAGCACAATTTATATGCTGGTTATCGCTTTAAGCAATCCTTATAAGTTTGTTGATAAGCGTCCGTTACCGGATGTTACCGGCGTTACCTACTCAAGCTTTGTGCTTATTACTGCAATTGCCCTTTTGGTATTTACAGCGCTTGCTGCGGCTTATCTCTTTATAGATGATTATATTGAGGTTGCAGAATCAAAGGGCGAAAAGCTCACCATAGTAAAACGCGTTATACGTTTCTTCCGCGATTATAAGAGCGAGGTTAAGAAAATCGTATGGCCCGGTCCGCGTGACGTGGTTAAAAACACGGTTATCGTGCTTATAATGTGCGCTGTAGTCGGCGCGTTTATATGGTTGGTGGATTACGGTCTCGGTCAGCTTTTAAAACTGATATTGGGCGTGTAAGCCGCCGGAGGTAGTTTATGGCTGATACACAAGAAGCAAGATGGTATGTGGTTCATACCTATTCCGGTTATGAGAATAAGGTTGCAAGCGACCTGGCAACAATGGTTGAAAGCCGCGGTATGCAGGATTTAATTCAGGATATTAAAATTCCTACCGAAACCGTAACCGAAATTAAGGAAGATAAAAAACGCGAGGTTGAACGTAAAATATTCCCCGGTTACGTACTCATTAAAATGATAGTGACCGACGACAGCTGGTATGTTGTAAGAAACATTCGCGGCTGCACCGGTTTTGTGGGGCCGGCTTCAAAGCCTGTTCCGCTAACGGATGAAGAGGTAGTTGCATTAGGCGTTGAAAAGCACAGCGTTGAGGTAGGCTACCGCGAGGGAGATAACGTTAAGATCATCAGCGGCCCGCTTGAGGGCTATTCCGGAACCGTTAAATCGGTTGACACTGCGAACAATAACGTCTGCGTGGCGCTTTCAATGTTCGGCAGGGAAACTCCGGTTGAATTCGAGCTTGACCAGATAGCGCTCGATGACTAAATGCTTAATACGCAGAAATGCTTATTAACTTATCCGCTTATAACGCGGGAGCCCGGCACAGGCTTACGGTGCCACGGTGGGAGGAACGGAATATGACCGCTCCGAAAGGCGTTTTTTCGCCGCTACCACGAATAATGGAGGTGCAAACAAATGGCTCAGAAAATCACAGGTTACATTAAACTTCAAATCCCCGCAGGTAAGGCTACTCCGGCTCCGCCGGTAGGTCCTGCTCTCGGTCAGCACGGCGTCAACATCATGGCGTTCACCAAGGAATTTAATGAAAGAACCAAGAATGATGCCGGTCTCATAATCCCGGTTGTTATCACCGTTTATGCAGATCACTCGTTCAGTTTTATCACTAAAACTCCGCCGGCAGCCGTTCTCATTAAGAAGGCTTGCGGCATTGAAAGTGCTTCCGGCACACCTAACAAAACCAAGGTTGCCAAAATCACCAGAGAGCAAGTTAAGAAAATCGCCGAAACAAAGATGCCCGACCTTAACGCTGCAAGCATTGAGTCCGCTATGAGTATGATAGCCGGTACTGCCCGCAGCATGGGTATAGAAGTTGTCGATTAAATTCTCTCTTGTGGGAGGAAAATTCCGATTTAACCACTTATTGGGAGGTAAACAATGAAACACGGTAAAAAATATAATGACAGCGCAAAGCTTATTGAAACCGGTAAGTTTTACGATACTGAAGAGGCGGTTGCGGTTGCAGTAAAAACCGGCACTGCTAAATTTGATGAAACGGTTGAAATTCACGTTCGCTTGGGCGTTGACTCTCGCCACGCTGACCAGCAGGTCAGAGGCGCGGTTATTCTGCCTAACGGAACAGGTAAAACCGTAAGAACTCTTGTTTTCGCTAAGGGCGATAAGGCTGACGCTGCTAAAGAGGCAGGCGCTGATTTTGTAGGCGCTGAGGAGCTCGTTGCTAAAATCCAGAACGAAAACTGGCTTGATTTTGATGTTGTAATCGCAACTCCCGTTTTGATGGGCGTTGTGGGTCGCCTCGGTAAGGTTTTAGGACCGCGCGGTCTTATGCCTACCCCGAAGGCAGGTACTGTAACCCCCGATGTTGCCAAGGCTGTTACCGAGGCAAAGGCAGGTAAAATTGAGTACCGTCTTGATAAGACCAACATTATTCACTGCCCCATAGGCAAGGTTTCATTCGGCGCTGAGAAGCTCCAGGAAAACCTTGACGCGCTTATGGCTGCTATTGTTAAGGCTAAGCCGGCTTCTACTAAGGGTCAGTATATCAAGTCCTGCGTTATAGCTACAACTATGGGCCCCGGAATAAAGCTCAATGTTGCTAAGTTCGGCGCATAAGACTTTAGTTTAAAAAGCATTGCGGCGGGTGAGAATTTCCGCCCGCCGCAAAAATCTTAAATTTTTTTTG
>URPQ01000033.1 GCA_900549755.1 uncultured Oscillospiraceae bacterium | reverse complement strand
CAAGCAGCGAGCTCATATTAAGTGCGCCGCCATGCCGTATTTTAACCTTATACGCTTCGTTTTTCTTAAAGGCGATAATCCCGTCCTTTGTGTTCAAAAGCGCCGTTATACCATTTTCCCCGCCGCCGATATCCGCAACTGATTTTTCCGAAAAATATAACGGATTTGAATACGGCACCGAATAAATTCTTCCCCTTTGCGAGCCGCCGGAAAATACCAGCTTTGAATCATACGCCGCACAGCAGGTAAGTGTGCAGATTTCTTTCATTTCTTCCCCAAATAATTTTCCCGCTCTTACGCAAATGTTATTTTCATGGTACATACTCATTGTAGGTACAGGGTAGCTTTTCCCGTCAGCTCCGGTAAAATAAATTATACCCTTGCTGCGGTCAACGTGCATTGTAATTTTTGCGGTGTAAAAGGTTTGCGTATCGCTGGTGGAATTTGAATATATAACCCAGTCGGTGTAGTCTGTAAGGCTTGTATATATTCGGCACATTACAGATTCGCTCGCAAGCCCGCTGTACGGCAAGCGGAAGGTGTCCGAATGTCCGTCAGATGTGAAATATGCCTTAAAACGCGTAGTAAGAATATTTCTTGCTTCTAAAAACTTGGGCTGAGCAGTATATGCCACATTTGTAGCCTTCGCGCTCTCATAATTGTTTCCTCTGCCGTTTATCATAATAACCGGCTCATAAAAGCTTGTGGTGTTATCCCAAGCGTTTAAGGCGCTGTTAATTTCGTAAACCTTATAGCTGTATTCAGAGGAATTATATTGATTACGCGCCGTAACCAAAGCAAAAATACCGCCGCCGTTTACGGGCTTGCCGCTGTAAAAAAGCAGACTGTACGGGGTAAAAAAGCTGTCGTCACTTATGCGGTTAAAGTATATTACACCGGCAGCCTGCTTTGAACCGTCGGCACCCAGTAAGTACATATAATAAATATAATGCGAATCGCCGTCATAAGCCTTTTCATACGCCAATCGCTTATTTTCGCCGCCCGCAAATACCGAAACATCGGTAACAGCATACGAAACTTCTTCAAATAACGATTCCGTTTCATTTTTTATTATATCATATTCGGTAGCCGAAAGTCCAGGTCTTGTTTGCAAAACTCCGTCGCAAAAATCCATATTTTCAGCCTTGGTCAGCTCGTTATCGGCTATATTGTTCGGTAACTCAGAATTATTTATGCCGCCGTCAAGCTTTCTGACGCGGTAGATTTTTTCGCTTTTTTCACTTAAAGAACTGAATTTCATTACTGTCCGTCCACCTCCGTATGCGGCATTACATCGGTAATTTCAGCAGTGTTTTTCAGTGCTGCTGCACGTTTGGAGTTGTAAATCTCTGTAAATATACGGCTTTTTGAAGAATCCCCCTCCACTAACGATAAAAGCATTGCGGTGCCGTATATAAGAGCCTCGGTCTGCGCTGAGCTTGCGCTTAAATCAACCGAAAGCGAGGGTATTCCCGAAATTCGCAAATCAGCCGCAATTTGTGAAATCAGGTCAGAGCCCTGCTCTTCAAAACGCGTCTGCAATGAGGAATTATCAATTATATCGTTGTAGCCAAGCAGCAGCATTGCCCTTTTATAAATATCAAATCCCTTCATTTTTATTTTCCTCGCTTTCCGTTTTTTTAGTGTTCAAAAGTCCCTGCCTGTCGGGAACAATGCCGTCGGGCAGGCGCTCTAAAAATTGCCTTTTATCAATAATTCCCTTTTCAAACAAATTAAGCAGGGTGTTTACACATTCGCGTTCACTGTAAACAGTGCCCGTGCCAACCTCAATTTTAGCGTTTATTATAAGCCCGCGCAGTCTGTCCGCGTCAAATGTAAAATATTTTGTTCCCTTGCCGACATTTTGCTTTATGGCGCGCTTTCCGTAGCACGAAATCCAAAAGTCCGCCCAAATGCGTGAAATTTCCTCCGCAAAGGAGTAAAAGCGGTTTTTAACTATCTGCAAGGGCATTATTGCAGCATTTTGCATTGTTATAAGTGCAGTGGCGTTATCGGCGCGGCTGTCACCGAGCGCCACCTCATTTGCCCCACTCTGCGTTAAGGTGTTGTCAATCAGCGTTTGCAGACTTTGGTCAAAATTCCGGCTGAAATCGGGCGGTGCAACGTATTTTACCGCTCCGCTTACCTCCTCGTTGCTGCCGTAAACCTTAACTATCTGACCCGGCTCGTTGGTAATGCCGTCCGGCACGGTATCGCCGTTTATCACCATCATCGGCATACCTGTAGTCATAGCCGACCATACGTTTGCCGTTATCATACGGTTAATGGCAATCTGGTTGGGTATAAGGTAAGTAATCTCGCTTTCTCCGTAAATCAGCCCTTCCCTTTTTTCCCAGGAGAAAACCGCAAGCGGGTAAAGCGAAAGCTCTGTGTCAAATACCTTTCGCACTGTGGCGTTTTCGGTAACCTTTACACTTTTAATTGTATAGCCGCCGCCCGACTTATATTCCTTAAAAAGCTTTGTGAATACAGTCAACTTTCCGTCGTCTGCGCCTTCTTCAATCGCTCTGAGAGTCGAAATATCCGCGCCGTTACGCCTTGCTTCCCGCAGCACAGCCTCTGTCTCGCGGCAGCTTGCAATAATTATATACGGCTGCTGCTGAACATCCGAAATATAAGGGTCGCCGAAATAAACGTTTTCAATATTTAAAACCTCGCAGGAAATATCGCCCTTTATCGGCATACGCATTTCCTTATCGGCATAAAGCCCGGTTTTAATATCACCGTTCCAATATGTGTATAAAATACCCGTTCCGCCTATATATGCGTTTCTCAGCGCCGTGGCATAAAGCGAGGTAAGCCCAACACGCTCCGCAGTAACGCTGTAATAATCGCTGAGCGCCGACATTGCCGTGTTGATCTCGTCATTTCTTGAATTTTTGCTGTTGTCGACTGTAGGTATGCCCTCTGCCGAAAATGAAACCGACAGCGGTGCGCTTAATATCTGCGACATTTTATAATCGCCTATTCGCTTTATTATGTTGTGCCGTACCAGCGGGCGGTCATTGCCGCATTTCGCGCCGTACCACTGGTCGCCAATGTAAAAGCGCTCATTTATACGGTTTTGCTCGTAAAGCCCGCGTTTTCCGAGCGCCGATTTAAAATCAGCCGCCTTGCGGTATTCTTCGTATATTTCAAAGGGTTTGTTCATAAATTAGCCTCCTTTTAGAGTAAAGGGAGGGTTGCCCCTCCCCCGTACCGTTGTTTGTTAAACTTTAAGCTACCGTAACCTTTGCAACTTTAGAGTCAACGCCGGCAATGCCGTCAACAATTATTCTTACAAAGTAATAGTATGTACCCTTTGTAAGCGTGGTGGGTATAGTAAAGGAGCTTGTGGTTGCGTTTGCTACCTTAACGGCTGATGCCTTGTTTGCGTCCTTGCAGGAGTACCACTGGTAGGTAAGCGCGCCACTGCTGGTTGCGGTAACAGAAAGCGAACCGCTTATGCTGCCGGCTGTAACGTTCTTATCCGCCACATCAGAGCTGATGGTAATTGTAGGCGAAAGCCATGCCCAAACCGCGTCAAGACCGCTCTTGTTTACGAATACATCATAGTAAATTCTGTAATCGAACTTGTAAGCGTCGGCGTCAATGTTCTGCTCGGGCGTGAATATTCTCATCTTTTCGGTCTTCTTTACCAGGTGCGCGCCGCTCTTGGGGCATACAAGCATATATACCTCGCGTGCGTTTGCCTGCGGGGTAAAGCCGCCCGCGTTTGCAGCATTAAAGGTGTAGGCGGTCTTCATACGCTCGGAAACTACCGGTATAATAGCCACGCCGTTTATAGATTTAACCTTGAGGGTAATTTCTCCCTGCTTAAAATCGGAAACGGTTATCATACGCGAAATTTCGTTGGAATTTTGCAGTGCAGCGTACATATAGCTGTCAACAAAGGCTACCAGCTCTTCGTCATAGCCTACTACCGACTGAACCTCGTTTATAAGCTTGCATAGCGCGTCGTAGGGCTTTGTTTTGTCGCCGTTAACAAGGTTAGAGCGCGTAGCGGCAAGCCCCGCCAGCTTTGAAATAACGTATGCGTCGCACTCGGGCACAACCTTTGTGCGAACGTATTCGCCGAGAATCTTGCCCGCAAGGTTTGCAATGCCGGTTTCGCTCATATCCTCACGGTCTATCTGCAAAGAGCGCGCGCGGTCCATAGACATGGTGTAAGAGGTGTTTGCTACGGTTATAGCGCCCTTGGTAAAGCCCGTGTCGCGGTCGTAATCTGCAAGCCCCTGAAAATCAACGTCGGGTATAATTACGGTTTTCGCGCCTACGAATTTGGTTGCAAGCGCGTTATCGGCAAAAAAACCTGTTGCGCTTTTCTGTGCAAAGAGCTTATCAAGCTCGGTTGAATATCTGGTTGCGTTTTCTATAGAATTGAATGACATAATAATTTTTCTCCTTTTTTATCTCCAAAGACCCTTTAAAAATTCTGCGGTCTCCGGGTTAATTCCGCCCTTTCGGTCGGTAAGCGAGCCGAGACTTAAATTCTCGGTATTTTTTTGTTTAAGGACTGCCGTTTTTGCCGCCCTTTCCTCTGTGTGCCGGTAGCGTAAATACTCGTCAAGCAATTTTGTACCGCGCAGCTCCGCGTTTTCCACTACTGCGGCGGGCAGATCGGAAATGCTTTTTATTTCGGGAAATTCCGCGCTGAGCTCCTTAAAGCCGTCGCCTTCCTCCCCGCTGTTTTCAAGCTGCATAACATAGCTTGCCATTTCCCCGTTGCCGCCGCATTTATCGGTCAGCTCCTGCAGGCGGCTTTCTTCGTTTTGCTTTTTGAGTGCCGCTATATATTCGGAAACACTGTGGCCCGCTTTCGCGGCAATGCCCTTGAGCGCCTCGTAATCGTCGGCTATCGCCTCAAATTTAAGCCCCATTTGCGCAAGTCGTGCCGCGTCTTCAAGCCCTAAAATTTTAATTTCCTTATTGAATTTTACAGGAACGAACACTTCTTTTTCAGCCTCCGGTGTGGTGTCCGGTGCAGCCGACGTTTCTTCTTTCTCCGCCGCCTCGGGTTGTGCGGCGTTTTCCAAACCAACGTTTTCCAAATTTATTCTTCCTTTCTTTTTTTACGGGCGGGCGTTATCTTCTTCCTGCTCGGTACCGTCGTAGGAAAGAAAATTAGCATATTCCCGCCGGAGCCTTAAAAGCTCCTCGTCCTCTTTTCTTGCTGTTACCTTTTTCGGCTTTTGGGTCGGCACCGCGTTTAAACCGGATAAAAACCCGGTGGCAAACGCAGCCAACACCGCTAAAAACATAATGAACACTGTCATACGTCCCATCCTCCGTTCAAATCAGCTCCGCCTATCTCCGCAGTGCGGTAAACAGGCTTTTCTTCCTTTCTCGGGTGAAAATGCTTTACATCCTCAAACGCATAGCGCAAAGCGTCGCATAGGTGGTTGTCGCTGTCTTTCGGCAGTCTTTGCCCGCGCTCGTTTGTGCGGTCGTCGTACACATAAGACGATAATTCCCGTATCATATTCACGCAATCGGGATGTACCGTTATGCGGTACTCGCTTATGGCGGCTATGCCGTTTAAAATGCTGTCCCGCCCCTTGACCGAAGGCACTATGCGCGTGATTCCCAGCCGCCTTAAATCGTCGTTGGATTTCGGCTCTGCACAGTCGGCGCGTATGCGCTCCTTTGCGTAGCCCAGCTTTTTAATTTCATCGGCAATATCGCAGTTGAGCATGCGTGTTCTGCAAAACTCGCAAAAAATGTAAAGCTCCTTAGTCTCGGGGTTAGCGGCAAAGCCCACAAAGCCCGTCGGGTCATTTGTGTACCCGTAATCAAGCCCGAAAAAGTTCTTCCAGCGAAAGCGTTCGTTTTCGGGAATTTCCTTTTTCCCTACCGACCAGTTTTCGTAAACCAGCCCCTCCGAAATGCCCCAGTTTCCAAGCCCCGCCACCTCGTATTTCCTGCGATTGGTTTTCTTCATACGCTCAAAAACCTTTCTGTCGGTATCGTCAAGAAATTCGTTTATAAGGTAGTTTGTGGAAAAGCAGGCAACATCGGGGCTCTCACCGTCGAAAAAGCGCTTTTTAAGCCAGTGCGTGCCGCTCCACGGGTTAAAGGTAATTGTAGTCTGCTTGTAAAGCGGCGGCTCTGTCACGCCGCGCGGAACCGATAAATCCAGCTTATCAAAATCTGCCTCGTGCGCAATTTCAAACGCCTCTTCTATCCAAACAAAGTTTAAAAACCCGCTCGGCACGGTGGCAGACGCCAATTTCAGAACATCGTCAAACCCTCTGAAAATTATTTTCTGACCCGTCGGCTCAAAAACCATTTCCATTGGAGATACGGTGTTGCGCCATAGGTGCGTAACCCCCAGTCTTTCCTGCGCCCATTTAAGCTGGGCGAAAGTCGAGTCGCGGTGCGTGTTCATTACCTGGCGCACTACAAGCAGGTTACTGCCCGGGTATTTCATAAGCCTGTAAATAAAATTAAGTGCCGTTGTGGCTGATTTTTTTGAACCTTTGCCGCCCTTTAATACCCTGTAACGCTTGTCGCAGTTCCAGTATTCATCGTACCCGCCGCCGATAATTTCCGATAATTTAATTTCCGATATCGTCTATTATCACCACCGCTCTGCCGCTTTCCTTTTTTTCGGTCTCTTTTTCGCTGATAATTGAACGAAGCTCCTTTATAGCCGAAAGATCCCCACTCGCCGCCTTCTTATAAAGCGCAATCATAACCGCGGTTTTTCTTGTCGGGTCTTTAATGTTGAACCCCTCGTCTTTAAGCGACTCTGCCTCCGCGTCCGATAGCCTTTCATTAAGCAGCGACTTCATGGTTTTATAAAGTAACTTGTCATTTTCTTTCACAGCGTTTCCCTCCCGGCAACGCCATAATATAACAAAACAAAACCGCCATTCACCGACAAGCATATAAATCAGGTTAAATAATTTTAACCGATAAATATAAAAAACAAACCCACAGCCAAAGCACGTAACAAATGCTTTGACCGTGGGTTTGTTATAGGTCTTATTTAAGTTGAGTTATTTAATCTCTTTTAAAAATTCCGAGATTCTTTCAAGCGCTTCCTTAATGTGCTCTGTCGAATAGCAGTAGGACGCGCGCACAAAGCCCTCTCCGCTGTTTCCGAACGCCGTTCCCGGAACAACCGCCACACGCTTTGAGTACAGCAGCTTTTCACAAAATTCTTCGCTGCTCATTCCCGTGCTTTTAATTGACGGGAAAGCATAAAAAGCGCCTTTGGGCTCGCGGCAGGTAAGCCCTAACTTATTAAAGCCCGAAACTATCAGCCTGCGGCGCATATCGTATTCCTTTACCATACGCTCAACGTCCTCGTCACAGTTTTTAAGCGCCTCTATTGCGGCATATTGCGAGGTGGTGGGTGCGCACATTATGGCAAATTGATGAATTTTGGTAATCTGCTTCATTATTTCGGCAGGTCCGCAGGCATACCCTAAGCGCCACCCGGTCATAGAAAACGCCTTTGAAAAGCCGTTTACGGTGACTGTTCTTTCCCACATTCCATCAATAGCGGCTGGGGCTACGTGCTTTTTACCGCCGAAGGTAAGCTCGGAATATATTTCGTCCGAAAGTACTAAAATATTAGTGTCTTTAAGTATTTCCGCAATTTTTTCAAGGTCCTCCCTTTCCATAATTGCCCCCGTAGGATTACACGGATACGGCAAAACAAGCAGCTTTGTGCGCTCGCTTACAGCCTCTTTGAGCTCTTCGGGCGTTACCTTAAAATCGTTTTCCGCCTTTGTTTCTATTATTACCGGTGTTCCGCCTGCAAGCCGCGTTATCGGCTCGTAGCAAACAAAGCTCGGCTGCGGAATTATAACCTCGTCCCCCGGGGCTACCACAGCGCGTATGCAGGCGTCAATAGCCTCGCTGCCGCCCACGGTTATAAGTATTTCGCTTTCAGGCTTGTAGCAAAGCGAATATTTACGCATAACAAAATCCACCACCGCCGTGCGCAGCTGCGCAATACCGCGGTTTGCAGTGTATTTTGTGTGCCCCTTTTCAAGCGAATTTATACCCGCCTTGCGTATTTGCCACGGCGTTTGAAAATCCGGCTCCCCAACGCCTAAGGATATAACATCATCCATTGTAGCGGCAATATCAAAAAATTTGCGTATACCCGACGGCTTGATTTCCGCAACGGTAGGGTTAATAATGCGGGAGTAATCTATCATATCCAGAGCTGCCCCCTGTCGTCTTCCCTGTCGTTTACAAGCTCAACATCCATTTCCTTGTAACGGCGCATAACAAAGTGTGTCGAGGTCTGCGTTACCGAGTCAATCGTAGCAAGCTCGCGCGCCACAAAACGCGCTATATCCTGAAGTGTTTTGCCCTTTACAACAACGTTTAAGTCATATCCGCCTGACATAAGGTAAACCGATTCCACCTCGTCATATTTCATAACCTTTTCGGCAACCTCCTCAAAGCCCAGTCCCGCTTTGGGTATAACATTAAGCTCAACTATTGCCGAAACAAAGGCGCTGTCAAGCCGCTGCCAGTCAATTATCGCCTTGTAGCCCTTAATTAAGCCGTCCTTTTCAAGCTGCTTTATTTCACTTTTTACCGTTTCCTCGTCCGTTCCCAGCATTACGGCTATTTCTTCCGCCGTATATTTTGCGTTACGCGCCAATAATTTAAGTATTTCGTATTTCATTGTGTTTTCCTCCTTTAAAAATTAAAAAAGTCCCGAGCGCAAATAATTTGCACTCGGGACGAATAAACAAATATCCGTGTTACCACCCGTTTTCGGAGCATACGCTCCGCACTCTGCGGTACTTAATAATACCATTGCCGATAACGGTGGCAGCCGTCTGCCCTTTCAGGCGCCGCTCAGGGGTAGCTTCATCACGCTCGGCAAACAGGAACTTTCAGCAATTATTCCCTCTCTTTTGTTCGCTTTTTGCGGATTACTTATCCCCTTCATAGCGTTTTAACCGATTATTATATTACCTCAAAAATATAATTTTGTCAAGCACTTAAATATCAGGTGCAAAAAATGTATTTTATTGTTGCTATAAACAAAGTTTTATGGTATTATAAATATTACTAAATAACTTGGGTGATTAAATGAAATTGGTGATGAGCATTGTTTACGTAGCCGTATTAGGCGTTCTTGCTCATTATATAGGCGAATCCCTGCCCCGCGGCCGTTTCAGCGAGGGCGGCTTTCTTTACCGTGCGCGAAATTGGGAAAACGGCGGCGCGGTTTATGAATGTCTGGGTATAAAAAAATGGAAAACCCGCCTGCCCGATATGAGCCGCGTTATGCGGGATATGCTGCCTAAGCGCGTTACATACGACGCCACAAGCGAAAGCCTTACCGCGCTTATAAGAGAAACCTGCGTAGCGGAATTTATTCACTGTTGGCTCTGCGTTTTCTCGGTGGGAATCTATGTTATTTGGAAAAATTATATCGGAATAATTTTAATGCTTGTATTTATATTCTGCAATATTCCGTTTATTCTTATTCAGCGCTATAACAGGCCGCATCTTATAAAGCTGCGTGACAGAATGATAAGGAGAGAAACAAGGAAAAAATGCGATTGCTGATATTATCCTGCAACACAGGCGAGGGGCACAATTCCGCCGCCAAAGCTATAAAAGAATGTTTTTTGAATAATAATGACGAATGTGATATAAAGGATGCGCTGGCTTTCTGGTCACCAGAAAAATCCAAGCTGATAAGCAAGGGGCATGTTTTGATATACCGCAAATTTCCCAAGCTATTCGGCGTGAGCTACCGTTTTGAAGAAAACCACCCCCCGAAGGAGGGCGATGACTCCCTTATTTACGAGCTTGTAATCAAAGGGTGCGAGTCGCTCTATGAATTTTTACAGACCGAAAAGTATGACGCGGTGGTCTGCACCCACGTTTTCTCGGCAATGATGATGACCGAGCTTAAAAAGCGGCGCAAAATAAACATACGCTCCTATTTCGTCGCGACCGATTACACCTGCTCGCCCGGCGTTAATCAGACGAATATGGACGCGTATTTTATCCCGCACAAAAATCTTACCGAAGAATTCGCGGGTAACGGTCTGCCCGTTTCCCGCATTGTCCCTTCGGGTATTCCCGTGCGGCACGATTTTTACGGTAAAACAGAGCCGCAAAGGGCTAAACGCACGCTGGCGCTCCCGCAAAACAAGCGCGTAGTGCTTTTAATGTGCGGCAGTATGGGCTGCGGACCCATTAAGGATTTAGCCGAGCTTTTGCCGCAGCAGCTGCCTGAAGACGCAATTCTTGTTATAATTTGCGGCAATAACGTAAAGCTTTACCGCTCGCTTACAAAATATCCCCTGCCCGATAACGTGCGGGTAATAGGGTTTACAAGCCGCATGCCGCTTTATATGGACGCGGCGGAGCTGATTTTAACTAAACCCGGGGGACTGAGCACCACCGAGGCGGCGGTTAAGGGCTTGCCCATGCTGTTTATTGACGCCGTGCCCGGCTGCGAAACGCGGAATATTGAATTTTTCATTTCCAACGGCTGCGCCGATATGTGCGAGGGTGCTATTGAGTTGTGCGACGCGGTGTGCGATTATCTCGAAAGCCCGTCAAAGCTCAATAAAATGTCGCAAACGCTTAAAAACGAGTTTTGCGGCTGCGCTGCCGATATTATAAGAGACTATATTGTTAAGGATGCAGATTGTGTATATGGTAGATTATAGAAAATTACGGCCGAACAATATAAACACGCCCGAATTTAAGCACCTGCTGTTATTGCTTTACTGGCCCGTTTACGGCGCGACCTTCTGGCTTTTGGAGCGCGGTTTATCACTTAATTACCACCCCGTTGAGGTGGCTTTTGACGCAAAAATTCCGTTTTGCGAATTTTTCGTTTTCCCCTATTATTTTTGGTTTGTCTTTTTGGTGGGAATACACCTTTACACCCTGCTTTTTGATATTCCCGCCTTTAAAAAGCTGATGTATTTTATCATTATAACCTACACAATTACCACCGTTATATACATATTTTACCCCACAAAGCAGGAACTGCGCCCCACCGAATTTCAGCGGGATAATTTCTGCGTTGATATTGTAAAAGCACTTTATAATTTCGATACGAATACAAATGTCTGCCCCTCTCTGCACGTTATAGGCTCGTTTGCGGTTTATTTCACCACTCTTTATTGCAAACCGTTTAAAACGCCTTTATGGCAGACAGTTCTGCTTGTTATCACAATACTTATAAGCGTTTCCACCGTGTTTTTAAAGCAACATTCAATAATCGATATAATTGCGGCTTTAGCAGTCTGTGCCGTCGCATTCCCCTTTGCCTATATTTTGCCCGACCGTATCAAAAGTCACAATGCAGCCGCAAAAGAAACCGCCTGACCGGAGAAAAAATGGATTTTTTAAGTTTGAGAAAAGAAGTTATAAAAAAATATTTTATACATATGAACGATATGCAGTTCGAGGCGGTTACAACCGTTAACGGTCCGCTTTTAATACTTGCGGGCGCGGGCAGCGGAAAGACTACCGTGCTTGTCAACCGAATTGCAAATCTTGTAAAATTCGGTGACGGATACAGAAACACCTACTGCCCCGCTGTGACCGACGAAGATATTAAAGCGGGTGAGGACTATTTAAACGGCGTTACCGATTATGTACCGAACGGCGTTTTTTCGGTGCGCCCTGTTCACCCGTGGCAAATATTAGCCATTACCTTTACAAATAAGGCGGCGGGCGAGCTTAAAGAGCGAATAGCCGCGCGCTTGGGCGAAGACGCAAACGATATATGGGCGGGCACATTCCACTCGGTTTGCGGCAGAATATTAAGGCGCTACGCCGAGAGCATCGGCTATACCTCGCATTTTACCATATACGATACCGACGACCAGCGCCGCTTAATGAAACAAATTATGAAAGCGCACGAAATTGACGAAAAGCTTTTACCGCACAAACGCGTGCTTTCCGCAATATCCGACGCTAAGGAAAAACTCATCTCCCCTGCCGAATATAAAGCGCAGGCAGGTGATGATCTTCGCCTTAAAACCGTAGCCGAGCTTTACAGAATATATCAAAAGCGGCTGATTGAAGCCGACGCCATGGACTTTGACGATATGATTTTCAACACCGTGCGGCTTTTGCAGACCGATACCGAGGCGCTCAGCTACTGCACGGGCAAATTCCGCTATGTTATGGTGGATGAATACCAAGATACAAACCACGCTCAGTATGAGCTTGTAAGGCTTTTGTCGTCGGGAGAAAATAACATTTGCGTTGTGGGAGACGACGACCAGAGCATTTACCGTTTCCGCGGCGCTACCATTGAAAATATACTGAATTTTGAGGATGAATACAGGGACGCCCGCGTAATCCGCCTTGAGCAGAACTACCGTTCCACCTCAAATATTCTGGACGCCGCAAACGCGGTTATAAAAAACAACCGCGGCAGAAAGGGCAAGACCCTTTGGACAGATAACGGCACGGGCGAGAAAATAAGCGTGTTCACGGCGGACGACGAGCGCGGCGAGGCGCGGTATATTGCCGACCGTATTCTTGAAAACGTGAAAAACGGCGCTAAATTTTCCGATCACGCCGTGCTTTACAGAATGAACGCGCAGTCAGGCTCTGTTGAAAATGTTTTTGCCCGCAGCGGCATTGCCTACCGCGTTATAGGCGGTCTGCGCTTTTTTGACCGTAAGGAAATAAAGGACGTAATCGCCTATTTGCAGCTTATAAACAATAATAACGATGACTTGCGCCTGCGCAGAATTATAAACGAGCCTAAGCGCGGAATAGGCGAAACCACTATGGCAAACGCCGCGCAGATAGCCGCAGAGCTCGGCATATCTCTGTTTGAGGTAATTAAACGGGCAGATGAATTTGCCGCTTTATCCCGCGCGGCGGTAAGACTTCGCGGCTTTTGCGATATTATTGAAGAGCTCACCGAAATGTCGTCGGATATTTCAATATCCGACCTGCTTGCAGAAATTCTTGAAAAAACGGGCTACCGCTTATCCTTGACAGAAAGCGACGAAGAACCCGAAAAGCAGGAGGAACGCCTGCAAAACGTGGCGGAGTTTGCCTCCACAATAGCCCAGTACGAGCAGGATACGGAGGAACCCAGTCTTTCCGATTTCTTAGAGCAAACAGCACTTGTAAGTGATATTGATTCACTTGATACTACGGAAGACCGTGTAGTACTTATGACCATTCACTCAGCAAAGGGACTTGAATTTAATAACGTTTTCCTTATCGGTATGGAGGAAGGCATTTTTCCCGGCAATCAGTCAATTTACGCGGGACCCGAAGAAATGGAAGAAGAACGCCGGCTTGCCTATGTTGCAATTACCCGCGCCAAAAAGACCCTTACCGTTACAAACGCCTATATGCGTTTGCTTTTCGGCTCAACCAACCGCAATATGCCCTCCCGCTTTTTAAAGGAAATACCCGAAAAGCTTTGCAGCTTTGAGGGGTATCGGCGCGCAACCGCAAAATCCGAATACAGCTCAGGGCGCACATCATATTTAGATATTAACGCTTACAGCAAAGCGCCTGCCGCACCTAAAACAAGCGCCGCGAAATACGCGGCGGGTCAGAAGGTCTCACATAAGGTTTTTGGCGAGGGGCTTATACTTTCCGTAAAGCCTATGGGCGGCGATATGCTGCTTGAGGTGGCGTTTAACACCGTGGGTACTAAAAAACTTATGGCGGCATATGCCAAATTAACAGTTTTGTAATTAAATCTTCATTTTTTAGCGGTATAGTATAGGTAAAGGATGTGTTTATAATGACAGCGTCAAGCTCGGTAGTAAAGCTTACTGCCCGAACGGCACTTAAAAACAACTGGCTCAAAGCCATTGCAGCCTGTATGACGGTGATTTCGGTATTTATAATTATTTCGGGCATAGCGTCGCTCATAAGCTACGTAGGCGGAGATACAGCCGCGTATATCTGTGAAGCTATACTTTGTTTTCTGCTTTTGTTCCCGCTTACACACGGGCTTGTGAGGTTTTTCTGGCGTCTGCTTTTCGGCGCGGACGACAGCCCGCTTGCGGTATTTTACTTTTTCTCTGGCAAAGCGGAGTATATGCGCGCTATGCGGCTTATAACAGGGCTGTGCCTGCGCCTTGCTTTCTTTGCAATAATTCTTTTTGTTCCCGCCAAAATAGTTGATATATTCGGCAGCGCAAAGGTTTATGACCTGCTTGATATTCCCATACCGCTTTGGACCTCCAACCTCTACTATTTGTCCCTTTTCTTAAAGACCGTAGCAACGGTATTGCTGTTCTTTATAATGCTGCGGTATTATGCGGCGCCCATACTCTCGGTTGCCGATGAGGAAATGGACGCATCCGAAGCAATTCATATGTCGTGCGTTATATATAAAAGGACAATGCTTGATTTTATATATCTTTTCTTCAGCTTTGCAGGTTGGCTGTTGCTCTCTCTTACCGTTATACCGCTTGTATTTACAATGCCGTATTTTATAGCCGGTGTATGTGTTCATACACGCTTCGCAATAGCGGAATACAACGCGTTTGAAGAACGTAAAGCAACTGCTGATATACCGAAATACGTCGCCGGAGCATAATTAAAGTCAAAAACCACCCGTCTGTATTGACATACGCCAAAACAGACGGGTGGTTTTTAATTCCGCATTATTTCAGTTCCCGCACTCAATGCTTATTCTGTTGAATATTTCAAGAATTTCATCAACTGAGGCGTTTTTCTTATCAAAGCCCGATTTATCCAAAATTATATGCCCTTTATCCATCATTAAAAGCCGCGAGCCGTACTCAACCGCGTAGCGCAGATTATGCGTTACCATTATGGCAGTGAGCTTTTTTTCTTTTACCACCTTGTCGGTAAGCTCCATTATAATTTCGGCGGTTTTAGGGTCGAGCGCCGCTGTATGCTCGTCTAAAATAAGAAAATCTATCGGGGTCATGGTCGCCATAAGCAGCGATACCGCCTGCCGCTGACCTCCCGAGAGCGAACCCATTTTAACGTGCAGCTTATCTTCAAGCCCCAGTCCTAAGGAAGAAAGTTGCTCCCTGTAATTTTCAAACCGCTTTTTATTAAGCGCGAACGAAAGCCCGAAAGGCTTACCCTTATTATCGGCAAGCGACATATTTTCAAGTATGGTCATATTAGGGCAATTGCCCATTGCGGGGTTTTGGTATACCCTGCCTATGTGCGAGTAACGTTCAAAATCCTTTTGGCGGTTAATGCACTTGCCGTTAATAAGCACTTCCCCGCCGTTTACGGGAATACTGCCGCATATAATATTGAGCATTGATGTTTTTCCGCTGCCGTTGCTGCCTATAACCGATACAAACTCGCCGTCCTTTACGGTTAGGTTGAAATCGTCAAAAAGGCACATTTCGGTAACAAGCCCGGGGTTATATATTTTAGAAACGTGTTTAAGCTCTAACATTCTTTTTCACCGTGCCTTTCTCGAAATTGCCTATAACCAGTATAACAAGGAAAAGCGCCGCAGTTATAAGTTTTAAAAGGTTTGCGGGCAGACCGAGACTTATTGCAATCTGTATACACGCCTTGTAAATTACGCTGCCCGCGATTACCGCCGTAGTGCCCTTTACAAAGCTCATTTTTCTGAACAGCGTTGTGCCTATAATTACCGCCGCCAAGCCGAATACCATTTGCCCTGTTCCCATCATAGCCGAAAAAGAGCGCTGCTCATGGCAGACTACCGCGCCCGAAAGGGCTACCAAAGCGTTTGATATTACAAGGCCTATTATTTTAACCCTGCCCATATCCTTAGCAAGGGTGGTTACAAGCGCGCTGTTATCCCCCACCGCGCGGAGCAAAAAGCCGCTTTTGGTTTTAAAATATAAGTCAAGCAGTATTTTGCATATAAGCATTATTATAAGCGATACTAAGAGCTTTCTCATAATAAGCGTGAGCGAGCCGAAAAACGCCATTGTGGGCGCTGCGGTGAAAATTGTGTCAATACTTCTTGCAACCGAAAGGTTTGAGCCCGCAATTTGCAGGTTTACCGAGAAAAGCGCCGTCATGGTAATAATTCCCGCAAGCAGGTCGCGCACTTTAAGCCGCACATGAATAAAGCCAGTAACAAAGCCCGCCGCGGCGCCTGATGCCAAAGCCGCCAAAAGGGTTAAATACGGGTTTACGCCCTTAACCAGCAGCAGCGCGGTCACGGCAGCCCCCAAAGGGAAGCTTCCGTCTACCGTTAAATCGGGAAAATCGAGTATTTTATAGGTAATATATATGCCGTAGGAAAGCATTGCATATATAAACCCTTGGGTCAATGTGCTTATAATTAAATCAAGCATTTTTTCTCTCCGACAAAGTATTATTTACACTCTATTGCCTTTTCGGCTATATCCGACGGAATGGTAACGCCTAAAGCGCTTGCAGCGTCGGAATTGATATAGGTGCTGTATTCGGTAACGGTTTCGTAGGGCATTTCGCTTGCTTTCTTTTCGCCCTTTAAAATTGCCGCAGCCTGCTTGCCAGCCATTTTGCCGAGCTCAATGTAATCAATACCGGCCGATGCTACGCAGCCCTTTTTAACCTGCTCAATTTCGCTGCCGTATACCGGAATTTCAGCGGCGTTTGTCTTTTCGAGAATTGAGGGTAAAACGCCTACAACGTTGTTATCGGTAAGGTTTGTAATGCAATCAACCTTTTTGTTTATAAGCGTATCCGCCGCCTGTGTAACAGATGCCTGATCCGCCACGCCGATGTCTACTATTTCAAAGCCGTATTTGCCCGCTTTTTCCTTATATTCGGCAATGGCTGATACCGAGTTCGGCTCGCTTGTGGTGTAAATAATGCCTATTGTTTTAGCGTTGGGCTGTAACTTTCTTATAAGCCCCAATTGCGGGTCAACGGGCAGCTTATCGGAAACGCCTGTAATATTGCCCTCGGTAAGCTTTGCCTCCTTCGGGTCGGTAATCGCGTTGAACACTACGGGTATATCCTTATCCTCTGCCGCGGCAAAGCAAGCGGTAGCCGAGGGGGTTGCTATTGCGCACATAAGCGCAACGTTTTTAGAAGAAAAGTTCTGCGCTATCTGTGTGGCGGTTGAGTTATCGAACGAAGCGTTCTGGTAATCAATTGTGAAGTCTTTGTTTTCTTCAAGTCCTGCCTCTTTAAGACCCTGCAAAAAGCCCTCGCGGCAGTTATCAAGCGAGGCGTGCTCGCCGTACTGGCTTATGCCTATAACCGGGACTTTTGTTTCTTTTTTACTTCCGCAGCCTGCAAAGCTGAGCATTAAAACGGCAATTGTTAATATAGCAAATATTTTTTTCATGGTGAATTTCTCCCTTTAATTTTTAGTTTAATTTTTTGGTTTTAAGAAAAATTGCACCGGCGCCATCGTTTGGTTAATAATATCATAGTTAATTCCTCCTCGGAAAAATAAAAAAAGCCTTATCCCATATAAAATATGGGACAAGACTTGTAATCCTGCGGTACCACCCAAGTTGCCGGCTGTGCCGACCGCTCATTTCTTACACCTCATTATGTAAGCCGAATTGATAACGGGTACGGTTCCCGTCGGCCGCTACTCGCCTATTGGCTTTCGTGCCGCCCTCATAAGTCCATTCACTAAACGTCGCATCGCGGTATTTCCACCGTCAACCGCTCTCTAAATATGCTCGGAAAAGCTACTCTTCTTAATCACAGGTTTTCCTTGTTGTTAACAATATATCACCGCTCGGGCGATTTGTCAAGACTTTTTTTAAAAAATTTTAAAGGTCAAGAAAATCCGTTCTGTATTTAAGCCCGAAAGCGTCGGCAACCGCCTTTAATTCATCGTCATGAATGGTGTTAAGGTGCGGCAGGTGCGCTGTAAGCATATAAAGCTGTGCCGCCTTTTCCACGGTCTCAATAAGCCCGAAAGTTTCGTCCATATCCTTGCCCGCGCCGTAAATTCCGTGAAGTCCCCATACCACAAGGCGGTAGTCCTTCATCTTTTCGGCGGTGGCAACGCCTATCTCGTTGTTGCCGCAAACCATCCACGGCAGAACGCCTATACCGTCCGGGAACACAACTATGCACTCGGTGCACATCTCCCAAATGGTGTGGGTGAACTTTTTATCGTCAAGCTCGTGCACGTGGGTCATGGCAAGCGTATAAGTCGGGTGCGTGTGCATAATAATCCTGTTTTCAGGATTCCGTTTAAGCCTTGCAATATGACTCATAAGGTGCGCGGGCAGCTCGCTTGTAAATCTGCCGCCGTCCTTATAGCCCCAAAGCAGCTCGGCGGTGGTGCCGTCTTCCGCTATGCGTATAATTCCAAGGTTTGTTTCGGGGTCTTCGGCAACGTTTTTAAAGTATTTGCCCGTGCCCGTTACTATAAAAATCTTGCCTTTAAGCTCTGCCGCGTCAAAACCCGTGGGAATAGTGCGAATAACGTTATTCAGGTCAAGGTACTCCCCTACAGTTTCCGCGTCCAGCATATAGCTTATGTTGCCGCCGTTTCTTTCATCCCAGCCCTGGCGGTACATATTGGCGGTTACTTTTTTCATTTCTTCAACAAACGGTGCGGTTAAAATGTCTTTCATTTTCAGTTACCTCTCTTTGATAATACGTCTTTTTCATATTTTTCAACGGTTTCAAACCATTCGCCGTCCGCAGGTGCGCCGCATTTTTTGCAGTACTCGTTCCAAACATCGCCGAACGGCATTGTTTTAAGCTCTTCAGCGCGTACCATAAGCTCGGTCCAGCGGTTCTCGTTCTGCATTTCGGTCATATCGGGTGTTAGCAATGCCGAAAGCAGAGCTTTCTGAACGTTTCTTAACCCTACGGTCCATGCGGAAATTCTGTTTATCGACGCGTCAAAATAATCAAGCGCTATTTTAACTCTGCCGTCAAGCCCGCCGCAGCGAACGATTTCCTTGCATATTTCCTTGGTCTCGTCGTCAAGCAGAACAACGTGGTCGCTGTCCCAACGTATTGGTCTTGTAATGTGCAGCGCGATTTCGGGGAAGAAAGCGAGCAACGCGGGAATTTTATCCGATACCACCTCTGTCGGGTGATAGTGACCGTTATCCATAAGCGGTATGCACTTGCCCATATTTGCGGCGGCATAAGAGAGTGAGAACTCCGCGCTGCCTACGGTATAAGCTTCAACCCCTATGCCGAATACCTTTGACTCAACGCAGGGCTTAACCTTGTTGAAATCGTAAGGCTCCGAGAGTATCTCGTCAATAGACTCTCTGTAGCGCACACGCGGGCCCATTCTGTCAGCCGGAATATCCTTAAAGCCGTCGCCCGTCCATATATTCATAACGCAGGGCTGACCTAACTCTTCCGCCAAATACTGCGAAATTCTAATGCACGCCTTGCCGTGGTCTATCCAAAATCTGCGTGTCTTCTCATTCGGGCTTGCAAGGGTGAGCGGATCGCACATGGGGTGCGAGAAGAAAGTGGGGTTAAAGTCGCAGCCGAGACCGCGCTCCTTGCAGAAATCCACCCACTTTTTAAAGTGCTTGGGCTCAATTTTATCCCTGTCTACCCAGCCGCCGTTTTCATCGTCAAAAATAGCATAGCAGGCGTGTAAATTAAGCTTTTTAGTGCCGGGGCAAAGCTTTAAAACGGTATCGATGTCCGCCATAAGCTCCTCGGGTGTGGTGGCTCTGCCGGGGTAGTTGCCGGTGGTCTGAATTCCGCCCGAGAGCGAATCCACCTTTTGGTCAAAGCCCCTTACGTCGTCGCCCTGCCAGCAGTGCAGCGCCACGGGCACCGATTTAAGGGTCTCGATAGCCTTATCGGTATCAACACCGATCTTTGCATACATTTCTTTTGCGTCAAGATATCTGCTCATTTTTTAAACCTCCGTTATACTGAATGATTTTTTAACAATTTCCCGCGCCGTTTCGAGCGTGAGAGATTTATCCGAATACATCATCTGCGCTATAAGGTTGCCTATCGCAGTAGCCTCGG
>URPQ01000032.1 GCA_900549755.1 uncultured Oscillospiraceae bacterium | reverse complement strand
CTTCTTTTGTGAACACAATTTCCGTAAAACGCTTTACATTTCCGTAAGTTGTGTTATAATTTATTTTACCGAATTTTGTGTAGGAGAGATGGTTTTGGCAAAAACGGTCGCAATAGCCAATCAAAAGGGCGGCGTGGGCAAAACCACAACCGCCGTAAACTTAGCGGCGGCTGTAGGCGCGCTCGGAAAACGGGTTCTTCTGGCCGATTTAGACCCTCAGGGCAACACCACAAGCGGTTACGGAATCGACAAAAGACAGGTAGCTCACAGCGCCTACGACGTTATAATAAATTCATATCCTATAACCTCGGCCATTATAAAAACATCGGCCGAAGGGGTCGATCTGCTTGCCTCAAGCATAGATTTAGCCGGTGCTGAGGTAGAGCTTTCCCAAAAGGAAGGGCGCGAGGGGAGACTGAAATCCGCATTCGCCGCCGTTTCCGACCGGTACGATTATATATTTATCGACTGTCCTCCGGCGCTTGGATTTATAACCATAAATGCACTGTGCGCGGCCGACACCCTGCTTGTCCCCATACAGTGCGAATATTACGCGCTTGAGGGACTTTCGCAGCTTATGGCGACGGTGCGTCAGGTAAAAAGGCTTTACAACCCGACCCTTGAAATTGAGGGGATAGTGCTTACAATGTATGACGGGAGGCTGAACCTGACGGGTCAGGTGGTAACCGAAATTAAAAAATACTTTGCCGATAAGCTTTATAAATCGGTAATTCCGCGCGCGGTAAGGCTTTCGGAAGCACCGAGCTACGGCATGCCGATACAGTATTACGATAAGCGCTCAAAGGGCGCGGCGGCGTATGACGATTTAACCAAGGAATTTTTGAAGAAGAACAGGAGAAGATAAAATGGCTGTGAAAAAAGGCGGACTCGGCAGGGGACTTGACTCCCTTTTCAGTGAAAACGCGACCGACAGCGACGGCGCGGTAAAATTAAACATAAACGATATTGAACCCAACCGCGACCAACCCCGAAAGGACTTTGACGAGCAGAGCATTTCGGAGCTTGCGGACAGCATTGCGAGGCACGGACTTATACAACCTATTGTGGTTAAACCAAATGCAAACGGCAGATACAGTATAATTGCAGGTGAACGCCGCTGGCGCGCAAGCCGCATTGCGGGGCTTAATGAGGTGCCTGTTATAATAAAGGACGCGGACGAGCAGACCCTAATGGAATTAGCGCTTATAGAGAACCTGCAGCGCGAGGATTTGAACGCGGTTGAAGAGGCGCTCGGCTACCGCTCGCTTATTGAAGGCTACGGGCTGACCCAAGAAGAGGTTGCAAAGCGAATGGGTAAATCGCGCAGCGCGGTGACTAACGCCTTGCGCCTGCTTGCCCTCAACAGCACCGAACTGGAGGCCTTGCGCCGCGGCAGCATTACTGCGGGTCATGCGCGCGCCCTGCTTTCGTGTGATGATGAAGGTGTGCGCTCCAAAATGCTGCTCGCCGCAGCGGACGGCGCGTCTGTCCGCGACCTTGAAAGAATGGCGGCAGCCGCCAAAAAGGCGAAAACTGCGGCTAAAAAGCCCGCAGAGCCTAAACCGACCTTTTACAGCGAGGTTGAGCTTTCCCTTAAAAACGAAATGCACAGAAAGGTACATATAAACCCCTCCGGCAACGGCAAGGGCACGCTTACAATTGAATTTTTAAGCGACGACGAACTTGCCGAGTTTGCGAAAAAGCTTTCAGACTGATAAATGATACGAGATACGGGTGTTATTTTTTCCGAAACGGAAAGGAAATGGTAGGAATGAGAAGTTCATTAACTCTGATACCGCTGTTGTTTTTAGGCGGTTTTATAGCAATAATAGCTGCGATTGCGGCGATTATTATAACCGAGAGCAATAAGAAAAAGAAGCAGAATGAGCTGCGGCTGAAAATGCTTATGGCGAACGATACAAAGCCGTCTCAAAATGATGACAATTCGGAAGAAAAACAATAACGAAGCACTGATATATGCGAATTAAAAAGGCAAAACAACGCGGAAGGTAAATGTGTTTGGAATAAGGGCGTATGCGCGAAGCGCATTTATTCCACATTCCGAATTAAAAAAGTGAGGATTTTTAAAATTATGTGGTTTATATTATCTTTGGTTACAATTATGTTTTGGGGCGGGTCGGATCTGTTTTCAAAAATGGGCTCCGATTCGACCGATAAATACAGTCACTGGAAAATAGTAGTCGCTGTGGGTACGGTTATGGGTCTGCACGCTACTTTCGAGCTGCTCACGGGAGCAAAATTCTATCCTGTGGACTTTATAAAATATTCGCCCGCAATAATCTGCTATGTTTCCTCAATGATTTTGGGGTATGTGGGGCTTAGGTACATAATGCTTTCGGTTTCTTCGCCGATATGCAATTCATCGGGTGCGGTTGCATGCATACTTTGCCTTGTGTTTTTGCGGCAAATGCCCGACGCACTCAGCTGGGCGGGTATAGTGCTTGTGTGCTTAGGCGTTACGGGGCTTGCGTTCGTTGAAAAGAAGTATGACGAAGAGGCGCACGCCCTAGCCGATAAAGCGGAAAACAAAAAATTCAAATCGGGCTTTATTGCGGTATTCTTCCCGATTTTCTATTGCCTGCTTGACGGGCTGGGCACCTTTGCCGACGCGATACTGCTCGATAAGGGCATAGTCGGCGAGGACTCGGCAAATATTGCATACGAGTATACATTCTTTATAATGGGTATTGCCGCATTTATTTACGTTTATGTAATTAAAAAGCAAAAAACGAGCTTTAAATGGGATTTACCCAAGTGGCTCGGCGCGGGCTGCGAAACCGCGGGGCAGTTCGCCTATATTTACGCGATAGGGGATAACCCCACCGTGGCGGCGCCTATGATTTCGGCTTACTGCGTGTTCTCGGTGCTGCTTTCCCGCATATTCTTAAAGGAAAAGCTTTCGTTTAAGCATTATTTAATAATTTTCACCGTCTTTGCCGGAATTATACTTATGGGTGTTTCCGAGGGGCTGGCGGAATAAAATGGTGGGCTGTCGGGTAAAACCGGCAGCCCCAGCTTTATTAAAAAACAATGAATTTTTAAAAAAAGTGATGACACGGCAAGGAAAAAATGGTATACTAATCTATATATGTTTAAAAGGGGGGAGTATGCCTTGAAGCTGCTCGCGATTGACGGCAACAGTATTATAAACCGCGCGTTTTACGGGATAAAGCTTCTCACCGCAAAGGACGGCACCTATACAAACGCGGTGTACGGCTTTATAAATATATTGAACCGACTGACAGAGCTTGAAAAGCCCGAGGGCGTTGCGGTGGCTTTCGACCTTAAAGCGCCTACCTTCCGCCATAAAAAATATGCGGAGTATAAAGCGGGCAGAAAGGGTATGCCCGAAGAACTGGCTCAGCAAATGCCGATTATGAAAGAGTGGCTGACCTTAGCGGGCTATACCTGCGTAGAGTGCGAGACCTACGAGGCGGACGATATTTTGGGCACGCTTGCCGCTCTTTGCGAAAAGAGCGGGAACGAGTGCGTTATAGCCACGGGCGACCGCGATTCATTACAGCTTGTTTCAGATACCACAAGGGTTTTGCTTGCCGCAACCAAAATGGGCAAGCCCGAAATTATAAATTACGATAAAGCGGCGCTTTTTGAGCGCTACGGGCTTACCCCGCCCGAGATGATAGAACTTAAAAGCCTTATGGGCGATTCGTCAGATAATATTCCCGGTGTGGCGGGCGTGGGCGAAAAGACCGCAACCGACCTTATAACCCGTTTTCACAGCATAGATAATATTTACGAAAGCCTTGAAACGCTGGATATTAAAGAGAGCGTGCGCAAAAAGCTGGAGGCGGGGCGCGAAAGCGCGTATTTAAGCCGCGAGCTCGGCACCATATGCCGCGAGGCTCCCATAAATACCGACATTTCGCACTACAAAATAAAACCGCGGAACGACGCGGAATTAGCGCGCCTTATGACCCGACTTGAATTTTTCAAGCTTATGAAAAAAATGGGGCTGAAGCCCGATAATTCGGGTATGCAGCTATGTCTTGATATGTCGGATAAAAAAAGCTTTAAATTTATAAAAAACGCCGCTGTTAAGAATAAGGCGGATATATATACTGAGGACGAAAAAATCGCGGCGGTATCGGGCGATACGGTTACGGTTATATCCGACGGTAAGCTTGAAGAGCTGCTTAAAGACGGCGGCATAAAAAAGCGGGTGCACGACTTTAAAAATTTAAGCAAGAAATACTCCGATATTGCGGGCGTGCGCTTTGATACAATGCTGGCGGCGTATCTTTGCAATCCGTCGGCTTCCTCCTATGCGACCGACAGAATAATTGCCGAATACGCGCCCTATGAGCCTGAAATTGAGGGCGAAACGGACGAATTTATTAAAAACGCCTGCCTTTTCTCGCTTGCCTGTGATACGCTGGAAAACGAACTTGAAAAAACGGGGCAGAAAAAGCTTTTTGATGAAATTGAGCTGCCGCTGGCAAGGGTGCTCGGCGAAATGGAGCTTTGCGGCTTTTCGGCGGACGTAAACGGGCTTAAAGCCTTATCAAGTGAGCTTGATACCCGCATAAAATCGCTTGAAAGCGAAATATATTCGCTTGTGGGGTATGAGTTTAACTTAAATTCCCCCAAGCAGCTGGGCGTGGCGCTTTTTGAAAAACTGGGGCTGCCCGCCAAAAAGAAGACCAAAAGCGGCTACAGCACGGGCGCGGAGGTGCTGGAGGGGCTTAAAAACGAGCACCCCGCGGTATCGCTGCTGCTTAATTACCGCCAGCTTGCAAAGCTTAAATCTACCTATGCCGACGGCTTGCAGGACTGCATAGCAGAGGACGGCAGAATACACTCCACCTTTAACCAAACAGAGGCGCGCACGGGCAGAATAAGCTCGCTTGAGCCTAACCTACAAAATATTCCCGTAAGAACGGCGGAGGGCAGACGGCTGCGCGAGTATTTCAACGCGCCCGCAGGCAGAGTTCTTTGCGATGCGGACTATTCGCAAATTGAGCTGAGAGTGCTTGCAAGTATGTCGGGAGACACTAATATGATAAACGCTTTCGGCAGCGGAACGGATATTCACACCGTTACCGCTTCGCAGGTTTTCGGGCTGCCGCAGGATATGATAACGCCGGAGCTTCGCAGCCGCGCAAAGGCGGTTAATTTCGGCATTGTGTACGGCATAGGCGCGTTTTCGCTTTCAAAGGATATAGGCGTTACAAGGGCTGAGGCGGACAGATACATTAAAAGCTATTTGGCGGCGTACCCCGACGTTGCGGCGTATATGGAAAAAGCGATTGATGACGCAAAGAAAAACGGCTACGTTACCACGCTTTACGGCAGGCGGCGCTATATACCCGAGCTTTCAAACTCAAACGGGAATATGCGGGCTTTCGGGGAGCGGGTTGCAAGAAACGCACCTATACAGGGCACGGCGGCGGATATTATAAAAATAGCTATGATAAAGGTATCTCGCAGCCTTAAAGATGAATTTCCCACGGCAAGGCTTATTTTGCAGGTGCACGATGAATTGATAGTTGAGTGCGACGAAAAGGACGCCGAGGGCGTTTGCGCGCTGCTTGAAAGAGAAATGGAAAGCGCCGCCGATTTAGCGGTAAGGCTTACCGCCGAGGCGCATTTCGGAAAAACTTGGTTAGAGGCGAAGGCTTAAATGAAGATTTTATTCGTTTGCACCGGCAACACCTGCCGCAGCCCTATGGCAGAGGGGTATCTCCGCTCAAAGCAGCTGCCCGGCGTTACGGTGGAGAGCCGCGGTCTTGCGGCGAACGGCGCGGGAGTGAGCGTTAATTCACGCATTGCCTGCGCGGAAAAGGGAATAGATATAAGCGGGCATATATCAAGGCAGATAACCGCGGATGACGCAACCGCGGCAGATAAAATTATATGCCTTTCCCCCTCGCACAAGGCGGCGCTTTTAAGCGCGGGTGTGCAGGGCGGCAAGCTGTTTTTACTGGGCGGCGGCATTTCCGACCCATACGGCGGGGATATTGAAATTTACAGAAAGTGCCGAGATGAAATATTCGCGGCGATAGATAAGCTGATAGCCGACGGCTTTTTTGCCGATTTTAAAATATTACCTATGGAGCAGCGCCACACGGCGGCTGTTGCAAAGCTTGAAAAGGACTGCTTTTCAGAGCCTTGGAGTAATGACAGCATACGCGAGGCGGCAGAGCACGGCACGGAATTTTTCGTTGCCGAAAATGCGGAGCACCTGCTCGGCTACATAGGCATAAAGTCGGTGCTTGACGAGGGGTATATTACCAACGTGGCGGTTTTTCCGCAATACCGCAAAAAGGGCGTTGCCACCGCGCTTATAAAGCGGGTGTTTGAGCTGGCGCGGGAAAAAAAGCTTGCCTTTGTAAGCCTTGAGGTGCGGGTATCAAACAGCAATGCAATAGCCCTTTATAAAAAAGCGGGCTTTAAAGAAGAGGGGCGGCGGAAAAACTTTTACCGCAACCCGCGCGAGGACGCGCTTATTATGACAAAGAGGTTTTAATTCTTTTATGAAGATATTAGCTATTGAAAGCTCCTGCGATGAAACCGCCGCGGCGGTCACCGAGGGGCGGGAAGTACTTTCAAATATAGTAGCTACGCAAATAGCCGAGCATAAGATTTACGGCGGCGTTGTGCCCGAAATCGCGTCAAGACGGCACACCGAGGCTATATCCGCCGTGGCAGATGAGGCGCTGAAAGCGGCGAATATCGGGTATAATGATATTGACGCGGTAGCGGTCACCTTTGCCCCGGGGCTTATAGGGGCGCTGCTTGTGGGCGTTAATTTTGCAAAGGGGCTTGCAATGGCGCTTAATAAACCGCTGATACCCGTGCACCATTTGCGCTCGCACATTGCGGCGAATTATATTACTCACCCCGAGCTGAAACCCCCGTTTCTCTGTCTTTTAGTATCGGGAGGGAACACGGTTTTGGCGGAGGTTACCGATTATACGAAATTTAAAATAATAGGCGAAACGCAGGATGACGCGGCGGGCGAGTGCATGGATAAAGCGGCGCGCTGCTTAGGGCTTTCTTACCCCGGCGGCGTAAATCTTGATAAAACCGCCACCGTGGCGGATACCGAGAAATACCCCCTGCCCCACCCCCACGTTTCCACGGGCGAGTTTGATTTCAGCTTTTCGGGGCTTAAAACCGCGGTTATGAACCTTGTAAACAACACATCGCAAAAGGGCGGGGAAATAGATGTTCCCGTGCTTTGCGCCACGGTAAGGCAGCGGGTGTGCGATATGCTGATATCGGCAACGCTTGCCGCGGCGGAGAAAACAGGCTTTAAAACAATAGCGGTTGCGGGCGGTGTTTCGGCAAACAGCGAGCTGCGCGCAAGGCTTAAAGCGGAGTGTGAAAAAAAGGGGCTTACACTTTACTACCCCGAGCTTAAATATTGCGGCGATAATGCGGCAATGGTAGGCGTGCAGGCGTATTACGAATTTAAGGACGGCAACACAGCGGGAGCGGAACTGAACGCCGCCGCTACTATGCAGATAAATTACAGATAAAAGGAGCTTTGTTTATTTATGGGAAAAACACTTCTTATAGTCAACCCCTGCTCGGGCAAGGCTAAAATGAAAACCGAGCTTTTAAACGTTGTGAACATACTGTCGGCTGACGGCTCGCTTGTCACCGTTTACCCCACAAAGGCGCGGGGCGACGCTACTGAGTTTGCAGCCGGCGTAAAAGAAAACGAGTATGAAAAAATAGTGGTCTGCGGCGGCGACGGCACCTTAAACGAGGTTATAACGGGAATTATGCGGTCGGGTATTGCCTGCACGCTCGGTTATATTCCCTCGGGCACGCTTAACGAGTGGTCATCGGGGCTGCACATTGCCCGCAGTATTAAAAGAGCGGCGGAGGATATTACCACAGGTAAAAAAATACGCCTTGATATAGGCAAATTCGGGGATAAGTATTTCTCCTACACCGCGTCCTTCGGCGCGTTTACCGACGCTTCGTATTCCGCCTCGCAGGATGTTAAAAACGTGCTGGGTCAGGCGGCTTACTTTTTTGAGGGAATAAAAAGCCTCGGCAATATAAAGCCCATTCGCCTGAAATTCAAGACCGATACCTACGAAACAGAGGGCGATTTTCTTTTCGGCGCGGTTTCCAATTCAATGTCGGTGGGTGGAATAGTAAAATTTGATGAATCCGCCGTAAAGCTGAACGACGGCGAGTTTGAGGTGCTGCTCATACGCAACCCCGATAATATTTTAAAGCTGCAGCCCATAATAGACGGTATTCTGAAAAAGGACTTAAACCGCGAGGGCATAGAGTTCTTCACCGCAAAAAACATTACGGTAACGGGCGGCGCGGGAATGTCCTGGACGCTTGACGGCGAGTACGCCGCGGGCAGCGAGGAAGTAAACATTACCAACCTGCACAACGCAATAGAGCTTATAGTTCCGCAATAATAAAAAGTTTTTAAGGGAGTTTTGATATGTTCACCAGAGATATAGGGGTAGACTTAGGCACCGCCAATACTCTTGTTTGCGTAAAGGGCAAGGGAATTATAATGCGGGAGCCTTCTGTTGTGGCTTACGATATAAGAAACGACGCAGTGCGCGCCGTGGGCACCGAGGCTAAGGAAATGATAGGCAGAACACCGGGGTCAATAGTCGCCGTGCGCCCCTTGAAGGACGGGGTTATAGCCGATTTCGACGTTACCGCCGCAATGCTTAAAAGATTTATACGCCAGGCGCTTAAGGGCTCGGTCTTCTCAAGAGTCAGAATGGTTGTATGTATTCCGGCAGGCGTTACCGAGGTTGAAAGCCGCGCGGTTTACGACGCGGCAAAGCAGGCGGGCGCTACCGACGTTGATTTGGTAGAGGAGCCTATGGCGGCGGCGGTAGGCGCGGGGCTTCCCGTGTGGGACGCCGCGGGCAGTATGGTAGTAGATGTAGGCGGCGGCACAAGCGAGGTTGCGGTTATTTCCCTTGGGGATATTGTAACTGCGCAATCGGTGCGTATTGCGGGGGACGACCTTGACGAGGCAATTATAGCCTATGTGCGGAAAAAGCACAATTTGCTTATAGGCGAGCGCACCGCCGAGCAGATAAAAATAGATATAGGCTCCGCTAAGCCCTACGATAACGAGACGTCGGTTGAAATTAAGGGGCGCAACCAGGTGGACGGGCTTCCGAAAAACGTTATTATAACGTCAGAAGAGGTGCGAAACGCCATGGCGGACCCGATTTCGCAGATAATTGACACCGTGCGGCTGACCCTTGAAAAAACCCCGCCGGAGCTTGCCGCCGATATTATAGACCGCGGCATAACCCTTACGGGCGGCGGCGCGCTGCTGCGCGGCTTTGCCGAGCTTATCGCCGAGGAAACGGGCATGCCTGTATCTGTTGCGGCAAACCCGCTTGACTGCGTGGTTTTGGGCACCGCAAAGCGGCTTGAGGCTGACAGCGGCTTTGATAACTACGTTTTCCGCCGCGGTAAACGTTTCAGATAAAATAATTTTGGAGGGCGAAAAATGCGATTTTTCTTTCGCAGCCGTGGGTTTAAAATAATTGTTGCCGTAGCGGCGGCGCTTATAGCCGTTTCGGTAATATTCGCCTTTTTCGGCAGCAGAATGTCGCCGCAGGCGGATATTATGGGCACAGTTACCGCGCCCTTCCGCTCGGCGGCGGAAAAGGTGACCGGCGCGGTTTCCGATTTTATTAACGCCTACTCAAAGGGCGAGCAATTAGCGCTTGAAAACGCCGAGCTTAAAAGCGAGGCAGCCGAGCTTAAAAAGAAACTTGCCGAGTACGAGCAGGCGGTGGAGCAGAACGAGTTTTATAAAAACTACCTTGAAATAAAGGACGATCACAAAGACTTTAAGTTCACCCCCGCAACCCTAATTTCGCGCGACCGCGAGGACCCCTACAAGGGCTTTGTTATAAACAAGGGCTCTGTAAACGGCGTTGCGGCGCACGACCCGGTTATAACCGAGGAGGGGCTGGTGGGCTACATAGGCGAGGTGGGGCTTACCTCCTCAAAGGTAGTAACGATTTTAAGCGCGGAATTAACCGCCGGCGCGCTTGATAACCGCACCAACGATTCGGGCATAGTATCGGGCACGGTGGAGCTTGCCAAAAAAGGCGAGACCAAATTTTTCAACCTTTCGCGCACCTGCAATATCGCCGTGGGCGATTACGCCGTAACCTCGGGCGAGGGGGTATTCCCCGCGGGGCTTTTAATAGGCACTATACAGTCAATAGGCAGCGATAAATACAACACTTCGATTTATGCCGATATAAAGCCCTTTGCGGATATTGATAACCTTAAAAACGTCATGGTTATAACCGAGTTCAGCGGACAAGGAGAAATTGGGAAATAATGCGGAATTCATAATTTAAAATTCCAATTTATTTTGCGCTCGTGCCGCGCAGGGCACCCTATTTCTGTGCGGACAGAAATAGGGAAAAGAACCGCTGGGAACCCTTCAGATTGGGTTCCCAGACCCTCCTGAACAGCCAAAGGGGCAAACTCCCCAATGGATTCCCCTACTGCTCGACACTTACAATTTGATAAAATATTTTAGAAACACTTAAAAAAGGAGGAATGGTTATGAACGAAAAACACAGCGTTAAAGCTGCTGTTATAAGCTTTTTTCTGTTCGCCCTCCTTTTTTTGCTGCATTACTCCGATGTAATAAGCATTAGCATTAAAACCGCCACGCCAATAATTCTTTTGCCGCTTTTGTGTGCGTTTTCCATTTTTTCCACCCCCGCGGCAGCCGCCGCAACGGGGCTTGTTTTAGGCGTTTGTATGGACTCCGCCGCCAGCGGCACGCTTTGCTTTAACGCGATAGTTTTAATGCTTTCGGCGGCGCTGGTTTCGGCTTCCTCCTCACGCCTTTTCAACCGCAACCTGCGCTCGGCGGTGCTGCTTTCGTTTCTTTTAACCCTTTTTTATTTTGTTCTGCGCTGGCTTATTTTTTACGCGTTTACCGTGAGCGCGCAGGATAACCTTACCTACCTTTTGCACTACGCATTTCCGAGCGTTATTTATACCAATGTATTTATATTCCCGTTTTATTTTCTTTATAAAAAGTTAGGCTGATTATTGCCTAAGAAAGGAGGCAGCTTTTAATGCCGTTTCAGAAAAGAAGTCAGACAAGGCTTACCGTTATAGCGGTATTTATGGTTTTCGTGCTGCTGCTTTATGCCGCGCGTATGTATTCGGTGCAGATTATCCACGCGGCGGAGTATACCGATAAAAACGACGGCGCCGCATCTGTCAGAACGGCGGTTTTAAAGGCGCGCCGCGGCGAAATTCTTGATTGCTACGGCAGGCAGATAGCCGTAAACCGCGATGGCTACAATGTGGTTTTCAACCGCGCTTATGTTAAAAACGACAGCCTGAATGACGTTATTTTAACCCTTATAAGGCTTTTTGAAAAGCAGGGCGTTGAGTGGAAGGACGAAATGCCGCTTAATATGACCGCGCCATACGGCTTTAAGGAGGGCGAGAGCACGGACAAGCTGATTTCAAAGCTGAAGCTTGCGCACTACGCCACGGCAAAAAACTGCCTTGACGCCGCAATTGAAAAATACGACCTTAAAAATTACACGCCTGACGAGCAGCGCAAAATTGCCGGCGTGCGCTACGGAATGGATATAGCCGATTTTTCAATTTCTTACCCCTATACCTTTGCGGAGGATATTCCCACAGAGCTTATGCGCAAGGTTTCCGAGGCGGGCTTTATGCTTTCGGGCGTATCGGTTGAGGTGGTTCCGTTCCGTGAATACCCCGATACATCCCTCGCCGTTAATCTTATAGGCACGGTGGGTCCCATATTCGCCGAGGATTGGGAGGAATACAAGAAAAAAGGCTACTCATATGATGATAAGGTGGGGAAAAGCGGTATTGAAAAGTGGGGAGAGGAATATCTCCGCGGAACCGACGGCGAAATAACCTACCGCATTGACCAGAACGGCAACATTATTTCAAGCGAGGTAACACAGGAGCCGGTTTCGGGCAAAACCGTAATGCTCACGCTGGATAAAAAAATGCAGCGCCGCGTGCAGGATTCAATCGCGGCCACCGTTAAAAAGCTGCAAAGCGAGGGCGGCACCGCGGTTGCGGGGGCGGCGGTTGCAATACACATTGACTCGGGCAAAATAATATGCGCCGCGAATTACCCGACCTACGATTCAGCCACAATAGGCGAAAATTACGAGGCGCTCACCAAAAACCCCGCAAAGCCGCTTACCGACCGCGCTTTTCAGGGCGTTTACCCCATAGGCTCAACCGCAAAGCCGGCGGTTGCCGTGGCTGCAATGGAAAACGGGCTTTACCATGTGGGCGAAACGGTAAACTGCGTAAGAAAATACACCTATTTTGACGATTACCAACCGAGCTGCCTGCACTATGACGGACCCATAACCCTTAAAAACGCGCTGGCAAAAAGCTGCAACTACTTCTTTTTTGAAATGGGCAAGCGTATAGGCGCAACCCGCCTTACCGATTATTTCAAGCAGTTCGGCTTGGGCGTTGCTACCGGCGTTGAGGTGGACGACAGTAAGGGCATTTTAAAGAAAGCCGACGCAAACGGCGGCGGCGATACCCTACAGTTTGCAATAGGGCAGTTAAACGCATTTACGCCGCTGCAGCTTTGCAATTACGTTGCCACCCTTTCAAACGGCGGCACGCACTACCGCGCAAGCCTTATAAGTAAAATAGTATCATATGATATGTCTGAAACCTTTGACGAAAGCGCGCCCGAGGTTATGAATAAAATCAAAATATCCGATACCACGCTTAATGCCGTTAAAGAGGGTATGCTCTCTGTTACAGAGGACGGTACCGGCCGTGCCGCGCTCGGCAACTATCCCATAAAGGTGGGCGGTAAAACCGGTACGGCACAGGTAAACGGCAAGGCGGACCACAGCCTGTTTATAGCCTTTGCACCCTTTGAAAACCCCGAAATTGCAATATCGGTGGTTTTGGAAAACGGCGCTTCGGGCTTTTCGGCGGGCGGAATAGTTAAGGATATACTGGACGCCTACTTTTACGGCAGCGGCTCGGCTGATAAAAATACTGTGCCTTTTACCGTGCTTAACTGATTGACAAAAATATCTATTTGTGCTAAAATATAGGGAAAGCGAGGTTTTTTAATGAGTCAGATTTTTGCCGTTACCTCGGGTAAGGGCGGCGTAGGTAAATCCACCGTTTCGGCGGGGCTTGCATTTGCCTTTGCGGGGCTTTCAAAAAAAACTCTGCTTGTCGATATGGACGAGGGGCTTCGCTGCCTCGATATTATGCTGGGTGTTGATAAATCGGCGGTGTTCGACCTTTCCGATATACTTATGGGTAAGGATATGGCTGACGCGGTTTATAACGTGGGCGAAAGCGGTAATTTATTTTTAGTGCCCGCACCTGCTGAGGTGGGGAAAATTGACGCATTTGCCTTTTCGGGCTTTGTGCGCGAGGCGGAAAAGGAATATGACGTTATTATATTCGATTTTCCCGCCGGTATGGATTTTTCGCTTTACACCTGCCTGCCGGACGGCACGCTTTTTCTTACGGTTGCGGTGCCCGACCCCGTTTCGGTGCGGGACGCGGCGGCGGTAAGCGAAAGGCTTTCAGAAATATCCTGCATATCAAGGCTTATTGTAAACAACTTCAAGTACCGCCTTGTAAAGCGCGGAATTTTCCGCAATATCGACGATATTATTGACAGCGCGGGGCTAAGGCTTTTAGGCGTTGTGCCGTCAAGCGAGGAGCTGGCGTTCCTCTCGGTTACGCACAGGCTGAAACCGAACGGCAAGCCTATGCGGGCATTTAAAAGAATAGCCGAACGGCTTTGCGGTGAAAATATTTTATTGCCACAGCCGAAAAAAATATAATTTTAAAAAGGGGTATAAAAAATGACAATCGCACTTATAGCACATGACGCAAAAAAGGAGCTTATGGTACAGTTCTGCATAGCGTATTGCGGAATTTTAAGCAGATATAACCTTGTGGCTACGGGCGCTACGGGCAAAACCGTGGCGGAGGCTACGGGGCTTAACATAGTTAAATTTTTAGGCGGCTCGCAGGGCGGCGCACAGCAGATAGCATCACGCATCGGCTGTGATGAAATTGATTTATTGCTTATGTTCCGCGACCCGCTCAACCCCAAGCCCAACGAGCCGGACGAGCGTGCGCTTTTAAGGCTGTGCGACGTGCACAATATTCCGGTTGCCACCAATATTGCCACCGCCGAAATGCTTATTCACGGGCTTGAGCGCGGCGACCTTGACTGGCGCGAGATTGTGAAGAATAATAAATAATTCCCGGAGCATATATTTATGGCAGAAATTAACCGCGCCGTTAAAGGCACGGGCGATGTTTTACCGGCAGACAGCTATAAATGGCAGTTTGTAGAGGGTAAAATGCTTGAAACCGCCCGCCTTTACGGCTTTAATGAGATAAGAATACCGGTTTTTGAGCACACCGAGGTCTTCCGCCGCAGCGTGGGGGATACTACCGACGTTGTGCAAAAGGAGATGTATACCTTTGACGATAAGGGCGGGCGCTCTGTTACACTGCGCCCCGAGTTTACCGCCGGAGTTATAAGAAGCGCCATTGAAAAGGGGCTTGTAAACGGCGCGCTGCCCGTTAAGGCGGCGTATGTAGGCGGATGCTACCGCTACGAAAAGCCGCAGGCAGGCAGATTGCGCGAGTTTCACCAGTTCGGTGTTGAGTGCATAGGCGCGGCGTCTCCCGCGGCTGACGCCGAGGTTATAGCCTTAGCCGGTCAGGTGCTTACCGCCGTAGGAATTGAAAAAATTTCGCTTGAAATAAACTCAATAGGCTGCCCCGAGTGCCGCAAGAATTACGTTGCGGCGCTTAAAGACTATTTCAGGCAGCATATTGACGAATTGTGCGATACCTGCCGCGACAGGTTAGAGCGCAACCCCATGAGAATACTTGACTGCAAATCGCCCGTATGCAAAAAAATTGCGGCAAACGCACCGGTTGTGACCGATTATTTATGCGATGATTGCCGCGCGCACTTTGAGGCGGTGCAAAAATATCTTACCGCCGAGGGCGTGGAGTTTACCGTTAACCCGCATATAGTGCGCGGGCTTGATTATTACACCCGCACGGTGTTTGAATTTGTTTCGGGTGATATAGGCGCGCAGGCAACGGTTTGCGGCGGCGGCAGATACGACGGGCTTATTGCCCAAATGGGCGGACCCTCCGTTCCGTCGCTCGGGTTTGCTATGGGCATTGAGCGCATAATGCTGCTGCTTGAGGCGCAAAAGACCGAGCTGCCGAGACCTGCCCCGTGTGATATTTATATTGCCGCTATGGGGGATAACGCGGCGCTTAAAGCCGCCGAAATTTGCGCGCGGCTGCGGCAGGACGGGTTCTCGGCGCAAACCGATATTTGCGGCAGAGGGCTTAAAGCGCAGATGAAATACGCTGATAAAACGGGCGCGGAATTTACCATGGTTTTGGGCGATAACGAGCTTGAAACTGGCAAAGCCCGCCTTAAAAATATGGCAAGCGGCAGCGAAACCGAGGTAAGGCTTGAAAACCTTGCGGACGAGCTGCTTTCCGCTATACATTCCTCCGCACTTGATAATCTTGCGGACAGTATTTTAAAGCAATAAATTTTTCAGGCAATCTTTCGGTTGCCTAAGAGGTGTTTAAGGTTGAAACTTGACAGAATGAACGGTATGAAACGCACCGACTATTGCGGCACGCTCACAAAGGAAAGAGTAGGCGCAGAGGTAGTGGTTGCAGGCTGGGTGCAGCGGCAGCGCGACCTCGGCGGGCTTATATTTGCAGACCTTCGCGACCGCAGCGGAATAGTGCAGCTTGCGTTTGACGATACAACGGACAATGCAGTTTTTGAAAAGGCGACCGCGCTGCGCAGCGAATTTGTGGTTATGGCAAAGGGAAAGGTGCGTATGCGCTCCTCTGTCAATACCGAAATTCCCACGGGGGATATTGAAATTGAAGTGACCGAGCTTAAAATTTTGGGTGCGAGCGAAACCCCGCCCTTTGAAATTTTGCCCGAGACCGGCGTTAAAGAGGATTTAAGGCTTAAATACCGCTATCTTGACCTGCGCCGCGCGCCGCTTCAGCGCAACATTATGCTGCGCCACAAAATAGCTAAGGTAACGCGCGATTATTTTGATGAAAACGGGTTTATTGAAATTGAAACCCCCACCCTTATTAAATCCACCCCCGAGGGCGCGCGCGATTATCTTGTGCCCTCCCGCGTTCATAAGGGCAGCTTTTTTGCCCTGCCGCAGTCGCCGCAGCTTTACAAGCAGCTGCTTATGCTTTCGGGCTTTGACCGCTACATTCAGCTTGCCCGCTGCTACCGCGATGAAGACCTGCGCGCCGACCGCCAGCCAGAATTTACACAGATAGACCTTGAAATGTCGTTTGTGGAAAAAGAGGACGTTTTCGCGGTTGCCGAGGGCTATATGAAACGCCTGTTTAAGGAAATACTGGGCGTGGATATTGAAACCCCGCTGCCGAGGCTCACATATACCGAGGCTATGGAAAGCTACGGGTCGGACAAGCCCGATACCCGCTTTGATATGAAAATTAAGGATATTTCCGATATAGTGGAAAACTGCGGCTTCGGCGTATTTGCCGATACGGTTAAAAACGGCGGCACGGTAAGAGCCGTAACCGCCAAAAACGCCGCGGGCGTTTACACGCGCAAGGAAATTGATAAGCTGACCGAGGAAGCCAAGGGCATAGGCGCTAAGGGTCTCGCCTTTATCCGCTGGGTGGAGGATGAACCTAACTGCTCCTTTGCGAAGTTTATGACGGCGGACGAAATGAAAGCCATATACGAGCGCACGGGCGCCGAAAAGGGCGACGTTGTGCTGATAGTAGCCGACCGCAAGAAGACCGTGCTTTCAGTTCTCGGCGCTTTGCGCCTTACCGTTGCAAAGCGGCTTGAAATTATCCCCGATAAATACAACCTGCTTTGGATAACCGAGTTCCCGTTCTTTGAGTATAACGAAGAAACCGGCAACTGGGACGCTATGCACCACCCGTTCACAAAGCCGCTTGACGAGTGTATACAGTACCTTGATTCCGCCCCCGAAAAGGTTTTTGCCGACGCATACGATTTGGTGCTTAACGGCATTGAGCTTTCGAGCGGCTCTATACGAATAACCGACCCCGAGCTGCAAAAGCATATGTTTGAGGCGCTGGGGCTTTCCGATGAGGAGGCATACGCGAAGTTCGGCTTCTTAACCGACGCGTTCCGTTTCGGCGCGCCGCCGCACGGAGGTATGGGCATAGGGCTTGACCGCCTTACAATGCTGCTTTGCGGCTGCGATAATTTGCGTGATGTTATCGCGTTCCCGAAGGTCTCAAATTCAAGCGAGCTGATGTCGGGCGCACCGGCAGAGGTGGATAACACGCAGCTTAAAGAGCTTTCCATTAAAATTGATAATTGATTTAAAAAAAGCAAACCAACGGTTTTTACCGAGGTTTGCTTTTTTATAATTCAATATTTTTTGCGCTCGTGCCGCGCGGGGGCAAAATGCTTTATTTATGCGCCGCACATCTTCATTACAATACTGTGCGGCAGCAGCTTTGCTATAACGCGGTAAAATTTGTAAAACAGCAAGTTTGTGTAAACTCCCTTTTTGCGGGCAGATGCTTCAAGCGATTTTTTTGCCATAACAGCGGGGTTTACACGCGGCAGTGTATCAAATGTGTGGCTTGAGCCGGGGGCAATTCCCGCAACCGGCAAAAACTCTGTGTCCATGGGTCCGGGGCATACCGCCAAAACATTTATACCGCGCGGGCGCAGCTCGGCACGCAGCGCCTTTGAAAGACTTAAAACATACGCCTTGGTGGAGCAATAAACCGCCATTCGGGTATTGGGTGCAAATGCGGCGATTGAGCAGGTGTTAATAATCTCTCCGCCGCTTTTCATATACGGCAGCGATACCGAGGTCATAACAGTTAAAGCCTCGCAGTTAAGCCGCACCATACCGCCGTTATCGGCGGGGGAAAGCGCGTCAAAATTGCCGAGTCTGCCAAAACCCGCGTTATTTATAAGCAGAGCTATTTCGGGCTTTTCTTCTTCAAGCATTGCGGTATATTTCTTAATGCTCTCACTCTCTGTAATATCAAGGGGTATAATTCGCACCCGCCGGCTTATCTGCTCGGCGGTTTTGCGCAGATTTTCCTCCCTGCGGGCTATGAGCCACAGCTCGTCTATATCGTTATACCTTTGTGCGGCGGCAAAGGCATATTCGCGCCCTAAACCGGAAGACGCACCGGTTATAACTGCAATTTTCAAAATCAACACGTCCTTTCGGGTTTTATTATAACAACTTTGCCGCCGTTTTGCAAGGAATTAAACCAATACCCCGGACATATTATTGAAACAGGGGGCGGAGAAATGGAATTTTTGAAATACGGCGGAATATCACTGGCGGCGCTCGGCGGACTTGCGGTACTGATTTTTGCTTTTAAAACAGGCAAGCCCCTTCGGGCGCTGCTGCTCAATGCGCTTTCGGGACTTGCCGTGCTTGCGCTTGTAGATATTACAACCCGCTTTACGGGGGTACATATTCCGGTTAATCAGTGGACGGCAGGCCTATCAGCAGGTCTCGGCGTGCCGGCAGTGTGCCTTTTTTTGGTTTTGCCTGTAATGTTCAAATAAAAAAGGAAGACAATACAACCGGACAAATTTTCCGTTATGGGAAGCATTGTACCCTGATTGTATTGTCTAAACGAATTTTAAAATACGGGATATTGACAAGCCATTAAAGATGATGTAAAATAATCATTGTATTTAAGCCGACAGGTGTAGTATTTATTTGATTTGTCGGGCGCCGCGCGTTTAAGTGTTTATATGTGAGGAAAAAGTAATGAAATGCAGAATAGCGGATTTCAATTTTCAAATTGATAACATATACCCCGGAACAGAGAAGGCGTGCGCGCAGTATTTAATTCCGGAAAACGAGAAGTGCGATATATCCTTTAAAATTACGGAAAAGGATATTGACGCAGAGATTAACGACGGTAATTTTTCAAGGCATTATCTCGAATACATAGCGGTGTGCAGAAAAATATCCGAAACAATACCGCTGCACAATGCGTTTTTGCTCCATTCGGCACTGTTTGAGGTGGACGGCGTCGGCGTGGCATTTGCAGCACACAGCGGCACCGGCAAAACCACGCATATGCGCCTGTGGCAGCAGCTTTTAGGTGAAAAAATGACGGTTGTAAACGGCGATAAGCCGATAATCCGCTTTTTTGATAACAAGCCTGAAATACCCTATGCCTACGGCACCCCCTGGAACGGAAAAGAGAGGCTCGGCTGTAATATGCGCGCTCCGCTTAAAAATATATGCTTTATAGAGCGCGCGAATGAAAATTCCTGCACACCTATGGAGAAAAGCGACGCGGTAAATCTTATATTCAATCAGGTTTATATGCCGGCGTCTCCGGCGGCGGTGGTGAACACGGTAGGGCTGATAGATCGCCTGCTTTCCTCCTGTAAGCTGTGGAAAATTCGCTGCAATATGGATATTTCCGCTGCCGAGACGGCATACGAGGCGATTTTTGAAAAGGAACCTGCGCTATCTGCAAGCGTATAATATATACATATAAAATAAAGGAGCAAGCAGTATGAAGCTGAAGTACAATTTTGTAACAAATGAGGTTGCGGATAAAATCGTAGCGGTGGCAGTCGGCGGCGACCTTGAAAAATTCAACGGATTTATAAAAATGAACGATACCGGCGCCTATATTTTCAATATGCTTAAAAGCGATGTGACCGAGGAGGAAATAGTCGCGGCAATGAAAAAGGATTATGAGGACGCAGCCGAGGAGGAAATCCGTGAGACCGTCAGCGAGTTTGTAGGCAAGCTTAAAGAAGCGGACGTGCTTGAATAATGGCGGAAACCGATTTAAAAAACGTTGAGGAGCTGCTGAAAACCCGCGACGAGGTTATGACCCGCACCCGCGGCATAAGTATGCGGCCGCTGCTGCGCCAGGGTAGGGATATTGTGGTAATAAAAAAGCCGCAATTTCCGCTTAAGGTCGGCGACGCACCCATTTACAAGGTCAAAAATAAAAAAGAACTGGTGCTTCACCGCATTTTAAAGGTGAACGATGACGGCAGCTATATTATTCGCGGCGACAATCTTTTCTTTAAGGAACACGTTTTTGAAAATCAGATAGTCGGCGTTATGAGGGCGTTTTACAGAGAGGGCAAATATTGCGAATGTGAAAAAAGCCTTAAATATAAGGTATATGTTTTTCTTAACAGAATAAGCTACCCGCTGCGCTGCCTCTGGAGTGTGCGGCTGCGCCCGCTGCTTTCAAAAATTAAGCATAAAATCTTCAAATGAAAAAGGGGACATTACGGCTTGCTTTTCAGGCTGTAATGCCTCTTTTTTGCTTATTGCGCCGGAAAGCTGAAAAACTTTTTTGAGTTGAGAGGTCTTTTAAATGCGTAAATTCCCCAACATATTGTGCTGTTTCGGACAAGCAACCACCAACGCAAAAAAACTTTCAAAAAAGATGAAAAAAAGTGTTGACAAAGGGGGATGGTTGTGGTATTATAATCTAGCGCTCTGAA
>URPQ01000031.1 GCA_900549755.1 uncultured Oscillospiraceae bacterium | reverse complement strand
GTTTATATGCGCAAAACAGGTAAAATGGGGGATTTTATTCTTGAATACCGCCAGGCGCTGGATAAGGCTAAAAGATACCTTGAAAAAATAGGGCTTACCGGCTTTACCGAAACCTATTATTTTACCGACGAGGGCGTTTGCGTTATAAATTTCGCGTATCAGGACGGCAGAACTGTGTGCTACACCGACCTTGTTAAGGTGGGCGTCGCAATGGACAGCGGCGAAATAATGCTTTTGGAAACAAGCGGTTATCTTTCAAATCATACCGACCGTGCTTTTGAAAGCCCTGCCGTAACAATAGAAAAAGCCGCCGAAAAGGTGAATAAAAAGCTTAAAATACGCAAAACCGAGCTTACGCTTATTCCGACCGACGCAGGCGGGGAGGTGCGCTGCTATGAGTTTCTTTGCGAGACCGAGGACGGGCAGGAAATTTTAATATATATTAACGCCGTGACGGGCGAAGAGGAGCGCATTTTAATACTGCTTAAAAGCGACGGCGGAACTCTTGCAAAATAATGCCGGTCTATTTATAAAGCCCAAATTCTATTTTTGCGGCGTTCACGCCGCATTTTTCGTTTTTCCGCTGACAGGCGCGGCGGAAAAACACCTTGTAAGCGAAAAATAGCTTGAAAAGCTATTTTTCAAGGGCACTGGGGTGGTATTGGCGGGGATAGAGTGCAGTCCGAAAATCTTTGATTTTCGAGCGAGCGGCATTCCCGTCCAAGAGCGTGTCGACTTTTTCGACACGCTCGTAAAATAATGCTTGATTTTTTAAAAGGTTTGTGATAGAATAAAAAGGCTGTTTGAAACGGAAGGTATTTTTCTGCGCCGTTTTTTAACAGGTGCATTTGATTTCACCCGGTCCTTACGGGGTGGGTTCATTGCCGAAAACGACATTGAAGCGGACGGTCCTCTGTCAAAATTTTTGGGTACGAACGTCTGGTATTATTTAAGGAGGAAGAAAAAATGGACGTAATTAAAGAGCTTACAGCAGATATGCTCAAAAAAGACGCACCCGAAATTCTTATAGGCAGCACCGTTAAGGTACATGTAAGAATTAAAGAGGGCGAGAAAGAAAGAATACAGGTGTTTGAAGGCACTGTTATCGCTAAGAACAACAGCGGAATTGCCGAGACCTTCACCGTTCGCCGTGTTTCCTACGGCGTAGGCGTTGAGCGTGTTTTCCCGGTACATTCACCCAACGTTGCTAAGGTTGAGCTTGTTCGCAAGGGTAAAATCCGCAGAGCAAAGCTTTATTATCTGCGTGACAGAGTCGGTAAAGCGGCTAAGGTTAAAGAGCGTATCGGTTAATTAAAAAATCGACGGAAGGGGGACGGATTTATGCTGTCTCCCTTTTTGCTATAAGGAGGTGCGTTATGGAAGACGGAAAGGAATTTAAAACCGATACGGAAGTAAACGGTAATTCGGCGCCGGCGGATGAAACAGGCTTTAATATAAGCGAGGAATTTGCAAGCAGTCTGCCCGACGCAAAGCCCGAGCCGGAAAAGCGTAATTTGGCAGCAGAGCTTTTTGAATGGCTGGATGTGCTTGCTACCGCAATAATATCGGTGGTTATTATATTCAGCTTTATTTTCCGCGTTGCCACAATAAGCGGCAGATCTATGACCAACACACTTCAAAATGCGGATAAGGTTATAATAACAAATCTTGCCTATACGCCTAAAAGGGGCGATATAGTTGTAATATCGCGTAATGTAAGCAACACGGTGGAGGATGTTAATACTGCCCAAGTACCGATAATAAAGCGCGTTATTGCAACCGGCGGGCAAACGGTGGATATTGATTTTGAACGCGGCGTGGTATCTGTTGACGGCGTGGAATTAGACGAGCCTTACACCAGAACCCCCACCACGAGCAAATATGACGTGGAATTTCCGATTTATGTGCCGGAGGGGTATATATTCGTTTTGGGTGATAACCGTAACGACTCTATGGACAGCCGCGACTCCCGAATAGGCGAGGGCGGTTTGGTTGACACAAGGTATGTTTTGGGTCATGCCGTGCTGCGCGTTTTTCCGTTTTCAAGCTTCGGAAGGTTGGATAATAAATAAACGCTCGGGATGTGCGGCGGTTTATTTAATGCCTGCTGAACAATTCAAAAGTACCTTAACCAAGCATGCAGGTGTAAACTTTTGAATTGTTCAGGTGCAAGGTTTTTTGCAAAATTGCGCAAAAACCTTGCACTTTAAAAAGAATCACATTTTGATTCTTTTTAAAATCAGGCAACAATCAATGGATACTGACGGTCGAAACAAAGGTTTTGGCCCATAAAATCGAGATTTTAACTCGATTTTATATAATTGCATTTGCTAATGCAATTATTCAGTAGACATTATTTAAGGAAGGAACAATTAAAATGAATATTAAAAAAATAATAACGATTATTTTGATTATGGTTTCGGTATTGACCGGCTGCGGCAAATCCGATTCGGATAAAGTTAAAGATAATTCACAGGTAACACAAGAAAATCACGGCCGGGTTGAAGAAGAAACGGTTGAAACTTTAGTTGCAAAATTCAATACGGAGGTAGTTGACAACAGCTCCTTAAATCCGGCTTCAACCGATTATCTCACCGAAAGCAATAATGAATACTGGTACGGATTGATTGAAGGAATTTATTTAGTGGCTGTTCCGAAAAAATATACCGGAGATAAAGCTGCCGATATTGTGAATTATACTCTTTTGTATGTAAATAAAACCGGCGAATATGAGTCGGATGTTGCTTCATATGTTAAACATTTAATTAAAGCAAACAATAATCAGATCACCGATTCGGAAATTGATACATTGTTAAAGGAAGCAAAAACAAAACCCAACTCCGGTGAAGCGGCAAATAACGGAAAAGGCATTTCGGTCGGCTATACGGAAAATGAAGAAAAATATCAATATCAGGTTTTAAGATTATATAAGTGAGTACAACTTGCACTGTAAGCGGTATTTACGGAAAAGTATGTGGAATATATGGATATGTATAAAAAAAGGAAAATCAGAGCAGAGAAGAAAAGCGATGGTAATCAAGAAAACTCATCGAAATCTCAAATCAACTGGTTTCCGGGACATATGGCGAAGACCCGCCGAAAAATAAAGGAAATTCTTCCGCTTATTGATGCGGTAGCCGAGGTAGTGGACGCGCGCGTGCCGAAAAGCTCGCGCAATCCCGAGCTACGCGATATAATAGGCGACAAACCGCTTATAATTTTACTTAACAAGTGTGATATGGCAGACCATGCTGCCACCGCCGAGTGGATAGCGCACTATTCCGCTGCGGGAATACCCGCAATAGCGCTTGACTGCAAAACGGGCAAGGGCATTTCTGCTTTTAAGGATACGGTTAAAAATACGCTTAAAAGTAAACTTAAAGCGTATGAGGAAAAGGGAATGGCGGGCAAGCCGCTGCGCGTTATGGTTGTGGGTATACCGAATGTGGGTAAATCATCATTTATCAACCGTATTGCGGGCAACAACCGTGCCAAAGCTGAAAACCGCCCCGGCGTTACAAGGGGCAACCAGTGGTTCACGGTGGATAAACAGCTTGAGCTGCTTGATACCCCCGGCGTTTTGTGGCCGAAGTTTGAGGATAAAACGGTAGGCGAGCATTTGGCTTTTACGGGCGCTGTTACCGACAGAATACTTGATACCGAGTGGCTTGCAATGCAACTGCTTTCGCTGCTGGTAGCCGAGTGCTCCGAAAAAATAACCGCGCGCTACGGCGTGGAGCTGACGGACGACAGCTACGAGCTACTTTGCCGCATAGGCAAAAAGCGCGGTATGATGATAAGGGGCGGCGAAACCGATACCGAAAGGGCGGCAAATATGCTGCTTGAAGAATACCGAAACTGTAAAATAGGAAATATAACCTTGGAAAGGGCGGAAAAATAATGCCTGATTACGAATTTGAAAAAGCCGCCGTAAACAGCGGCTTTAGCTGTATTTGCGGGGTGGACGAAGCGGGCAGAGGCCCGCTGGCGGGTCCCGTTTGCGCGGCGGCGGTAATTTTGCCCGAGGGCGCTGTTATTGAGGGGCTTGATGACTCAAAAAAGCTGACCGAGAAAAAGCGCGAAAAGCTTTACGATATAATAAAGGAAACCGCCGTTGCCTACAGCGTGGCATACGGCACGCTTGAAGAAATAGAATCGGTAAATATATTAGAAGCTACATATCTTGCAATGAACCGCGCAATAGAGGGGTTGAGCGTAAAGCCCGATTTTGCCTTAATAGACGGCAACCGCGTACCGCGCGGCATTAAAATTCCGTGTGAAACAATTGTTAAAGGGGATTCAAAGTCAATGTCCGTCGCGGCGGCTTCGGTGCTTGCAAAGGTTACGCGTGACCGCCTTATGCTTGAATACGATAAAAAATACCCCGAGTATAACTTTAAAAAGCACAAGGGCTACGGCACAAAGGAGCACACGGAGCTTATAAAACAGTACGGTCCGTGCGAAATTCACCGCCTTTCATTCCTTAAAAACATTTTGGGGTGAAGGCTGTGGAAAGAGATAAAGCGGGAAAAAACGGCGAGCGCCTTACCGCGGAATTTTTAAGGAGCAAGGGCTGCACCGTTATAAAAATGAATTATCATTCGCGTTTCGGGGAAATTGACATAATAGCCGAAACAAAAGAATATATAATTTTTACCGAGGTTAAGACCCGCGCCGAGGGGAGCTTAATTTCGCCTGCCGAGGCGGTGGACGCGCACAAGCGCCGAAGACTTATTTTAACGGCGGAGGATTTTTTAAGCAAGTTTGCAACCGATTTGCAGCCGCGCTTTGACGTTGCCGAGGTGACCTATAAAACCCGAAAGGACGGAAGTACGGGCTACAGCCTTAACTACATAAAAAATGCTTTTTAACGCGGAGTGATGAGTATTGAATTATTTTGATCTGCACTGCGATACACCGTATGAATGTTATTTTAAAAATCAGCCGTTTTCTGCCAATAATCTTGCGGTTTCGGGCGAAAAGGGCGCGGAATTTGAAAGCTGGCGGCAGGTTTTTGCCGTTTGGATAAGGGACGATATACCGGAGCCCTTTAAGCTTTACAGTGAAATAATGCGGGATATTAAACTCAAGCTGAAATCAGCCCCGAAAAATTTAAAACCGCTTTTTGCGGTTGAGGGCGGCGCGGTTGTAGGCAAGGATTTAAAGCTGCTTGAAACGCTTAAAAGCGACGGGGTGTGTTACCTGACCCTTACCTGGAACGGCGAAAACGCCATAGCGGGCGGCAGCGGCACCGATAAAGGGCTTACGCGTTTCGGGCGCGAGGCTATACGGGAGCTTAACCGACTTAAAATCTGCACCGATTTATCTCACCTGAACGACAAGAGTTTTTTCGCGGCGATAGAGCTGGCGGAGTACCCCATAGCGTCACACTCGAACAGCAGGGAAATATGTCCCGCGCCGCGTAATCTTACCGACGAGCAGCTAAAGCTGATTGGCGCGAAAAACGGGCTTATAGGGCTTTGCTTTTACCCGAAATTTTTGGGCGGAGACGTATTTGAAAAAATTTATGAAAATATCTGCCGTTTAGGAAATTTGGGGCTTGAAAATAATATTGCGATAGGCTCTGATTTTGACGGGGCGGATATGCCGCCCGAGCTTTCCGATATTTCAAAGGTGCCGGATTTATATACATATCTTGAAAATCGCGGTATATCAGCGGAAACGCTTAAAAAAATATTTTATGAAAACGCGCAAAATTATTTTGACAAACTAAGCGGGATATAATAAAATATAGTTGACGCTAAAATTAAAGGAGCAACCTCAATGAACTATGTAAGCACAAGGGATAAAAACAACAAGGTTTCGTCTGCCGAGGCGATAGCGCACGGAATATCAAAAGAGGGCGGGCTTTTCGTGCCCGAAAGCTTTCCGAAATTTTCGGGCGAAGATTTTGAAAATTTAAAAAAGCTTGATTATATCGGCAGGGCGAAATATGTACTTAAAAGCTTCCTTACCGATTTTACCGAGGAGGAGCTTGATTACTGCGTAAACGGCGCATACACAGGCAGCTTTGATGAAGATAAGCCCGCGCCTATGGCAAGGCTTGGGGAAAACATAAATATGTTAGAGCTTTGGCACGGACCTACCTGCGCTTTTAAGGACCTTTCGCTTCAAATGCTGCCGTATCTTTTAACCGTTTCGGCAAAAAAGGTTGCTGCGGGCAAAAAAACCGTTATATTGGTTGCAACCTCGGGCGATACGGGCAAGGCGGCTCTTGAGGGCTTTAAGGACGTTGCGGGCACGGAGATTATGGTATTTTACCCGAACGACGGCGTAAGCCCCATGCAAAAGCTGCAAATGGCTTCGCAAAAGGGCGGCAACGTTCACGTTTGCGCAATAAACGGCAATTTTGACGACGCGCAGACGGGCGTTAAAAAAATCTTTACCGATAAAGCGGTGGCAGAACACCTTGCGGAACACAATATGCAGTTTTCCTCTGCCAACTCAATAAACTGGGGGAGACTCGCCCCCCAGATAGTTTACTATGTATCCGCCTACTGCGATTTGCTGAACCGCGGCGAAAGCCTTGAAAACGGCTTTAACGTTACCGTGCCGACGGGCAATTTCGGCAATATTTTAGCGGCGTACTACGCTAAAAAAATGGGTGTGCCGATAAATAAACTTATTTGCGCCTCAAACTCAAACAACGTTCTGACCGATTTTATAAAAACAGGCAAGTACGACCGCAACCGCGATTTTTACACCACCGTTTCGCCGTCTATGGATATACTCATTTCAAGCAACCTTGAAAGAATGTTGTTTGAGCTGTCGGGCTGCGATGATAAAGCGGTGGCGGAAATGCAGAACGAGCTTAAAAACAGCGGCGCGTTCTGCGTGAGCGACGATATGGAAAAGAAAATTACCGAGCTTTTCTGGGGCGGCTGCTGCAGTGATGCGCAAACTCTTGAAACTATCGGGAATACTTATAAGGAATACGGTTATCTGTGCGATACCCATACCGCCGTTGCGGTAAATGTTTACGGGCAGTATGTAAAGGCTACGGGGGATAACCGACCCGTGGTTATCGCCTCAACCGCTTCACCCTATAAATTTGCCGACAGCGTGCTTTCGGCATTGACCGATAAAAAGGCGGACAGTGATTTTGATAAGGTAAGGCAGTTATCCAGGCTTACCTCTACCGAAATTCCCGAGCCGATAAAAGCGCTTGAAAATGCGGAAATACGCTTTAACGACGTTTGCGAAAAGGACGAAATGCTTACCGCTGTGTATTCTGCGCTGAAAATCTGAATATAATGCGGAATTATTAAAAATCCCTCCCCAATATTTGGGGAGGATGCTCCTTTTTTGAAAGGAAACGGCAGTACGAGGATTTATCTTGCCTCGAAGGTATCGCAGCAGGTGTCCTTGCAGGTAGAAGCTTCGCCGTGACCTACGCGAATCTTACCGGCGGCACACATATCGTCCGCTGTGTGATGAACACAGTTACATACATCGCATGCTACGCAAAGCTTAGTTTCACATTTACAGTCTGACATATCGGTTCAATTCCTTTCCGACCCGTTTTGGGGTCCTTATTATTATACCCGATTCTGTTAAAATAATTAAAATTTTAAAGGAGGAAAAGCTCTGAGTATATACGGAATTTCCGATTTGCATTTATCCTTCAGCACAAATAAGCCCATGAATATTTTTAAAGGCTGGGAAAATCACACCGAGCGTATTGCGGCTAACTGGAAAAGACTTGTAAAGCCTGACGATACCGTTATTTTACCGGGCGATTTCTCTTGGGGTTTAAAATTGGAAGAAACAAAAAAGGATTTTGAATTTTTGGAAAATTTACCCGGCAAAAAAATTCTTTTAAAGGGAAATCACGACCTGTGGTGGAGCACCTCGAAAAAATTAAGGGAATTTTTAGATAACAATAAATTTAATTCCGTTGATTTTATTTTTAATAATTGCGCTGTGTGCGAGGGGTACGCCGTTGCGGGAACGCGCGGCTGGTTTTTTGACGATAAGCCCGACCCGAAAATTTTACAGCGCGAGGCGGGTAGACTGGAATTGTCCCTCTCGGCGGCGGAAAAAACGGGCTTGCCCATACTTACCTTTCTGCATTACCCCTGTGTTTGGGGCGACGAGGTGTGCGAGGAAATTTTCAGCGTTATAAAGCGCCACGGAATAAATCAGGTCTACCACGGGCACATACACGGCGCGGGCGCCTGCAAGGTAAAAACCGAGTACGGCGGCGTGAAATTTCGGCTTTTATCCTGTGATTGCGTTGATTTTACACCTGTTTTTATTGCTTAATATATAAATTTTGCCGAATTTACGAAAAGTTTAAAAAATGTATGGAAAATATTATTAAGTTATGCTATAATAATTTGAACTATGTAAAATGAGTAAAATGTGCGTGCGCACTGCTCGTTTTGCTTTACGGAGGTAAAAAAATGAGCTTAAAAGAAACAAAAAAGATTGATACCAACAGATATCAGTTGGAAATCACCGTTGACGGTGAGAAATTCCGCGAGGCAATTCGCGAGGCTTACAAGAAAAACTGCAAGAAGATAAACGTTCCCGGTTTCAGAAGAGGTAAAGCTCCGCTTCACATAATCGAGACTTACTACGGCACCGAAATATTCTTTGAGGACGCTCTCAACCTGCTTTATAACGACTTGGTTGACGAGGCTATAACAGAATCGGGTCTTAAGGTTATAAACGATAAAATGGACTTTGAAATGGTTTCCATTTCCAAAGAGGACGGCGCCGATTTCAAGGTATCCGTTACAACCTACCCCGAAATTGAAATAGGCGATTACAAGGGCTTAAAGGCTGAAAAGACTGCCGTTAAGGTTGACGCTGCCGAGGTTAATGCCGAGGTAAACGCTATGGCAGAGCGCAATGCGCGTATGGTTTCCGTTGAGGACCGCGCCGCTCAGAAGGACGATACCGTTATTATCGACTTTGAGGGCTTTGTTGACGGCAAGGCGTTTGACGGCGGTAAGGCTGAGGGTCACTCCTTAGTGCTCGGCTCGGGTCAGTTTATTCCCGGCTTTGAGGATCAGATAATCGGTAAGAATATTGGCGATGAATTTGACGTAAACGTTACTTTCCCAGAGGATTACGGCGCGAAAGACCTTGCAGGCAAGGCTGCCGTATTCAAGGTCAAGCTGCACGAGATAAAGATTAAAGAGCTGCCGACGGTTGACGACGAGTTTGCAAAGGACGTAAGCGAGTTTGATACTCTTAAGGAATTAAAAGCTGATATTAAGAAAAAGGCTTTGGAGCGCAAGCAGAAGGCTGCCGACGAAGCGGTTGAAAACGCGCTTGTTCAGCAGATTGTTGACGGCATTAAGGGCGATATTCCCGAGGCTATGTTTGAAAACCGCCTTGAGCAGTGCGTTGAGGACTTTGCTTACAGGCTGCAGTCGCAGGGTCTTAACCTTGAAACCTACTTAAAGTACACCAATTCAAATATTGACGATTTTAAGAAATCTTTCCGCCCGCAGGCTGAAATGCAGGTTAAGTACAGACTTGCTCTTGAAAAAATTGTTGAGCTTGAAAATATTACTCCCGATGAAAAGGATATTGAGGAGCAGTATAAAAAGATGGCTGAGGATTACGGCGTAGAGCTTGAAAAGGTTAAAGCCGCTATTCCCGCAAGCGAGCTTTCAAAGGATATTGCGGTAGGCAAGGCAATTGACCTTGTTAAGGAAAATGCGGTTATAACCGAGGTTGAACAGAAGGCAGAGGAAGAAAAGAAACCCGCCGCTAAAAAAACCGCGGCTAAAAAGCCCGCTGCAAAGAAAACAGCAGCTAAAAAGACAGAGGAAAAAAGCGCCGAATAATTCTTAAGTTTCGGTAAATTGACATTAAAGAGCGTGGCGACTTTTTCGGCACGCTCAATTGATTATAAGTACCGTTAATTGTCAATACTAAGGCGAGAGCCTAAAAAACGGAGGTAATTAGAATGGATATGAGCTTGGTACCATATGTAATTGAACAGACCAGCAGGGGTGAGCGCTCCTACGATATTTTCTCAAGACTTTTGAATGACCGCATTATAATGCTGAACGACGAGGTAAACAACGCGTCCGCCAGCGTTATAATCGCTCAAATGCTCTACCTTGAGGGTCAAGACCCGGAAAAGGATATAAACTTCTACATTAACAGCCCCGGCGGTGCGGTTACGGCAGGTATGGCTATTTACGATACCATGCAGTACATTAAGTGCGACGTAAGCACCATTTGTATGGGCATGGCGGCAAGTATGGGCGCGTTTTTGCTGGCTGCCGGCACCAAGGGCAAGCGCTTGGCGCTGCCCAACAGTGAAATTATGATTCATCAGCCGCTCGGTCAGGCGCAGGGTCAGGCTACGGATATTCTTATTCATGCGCATCACATTGAGCAGATTCGCAGCAATATCAATAAGATATTGGCAGAGGAAACCGGCAAGCCCTTAGAGCAGATACAGATAGACACCGAGAGGGATAACTTTATGACCGCTGCCGAGGCTGCGGAATACGGGCTTATTGACAAAGTAATTTCTAAGAGATAGAGGTATTCAAATGCCGAATGACAGGGACAATGAAATACGCTGCTCGTTCTGCGGCAAAACGCAGGACGAGGTAACAAGGCTGGTTGAGGGCCCGGGCGTTTATATTTGCGATAACTGCATTGAGTTTTGCAACGCGCTGCTTTCCGATGATGAAGAAGGTATGCCCAAAAAGCGCAAAAAAAAGCAAGAGAGGGATTTTGTGCTGCCCAAGCCGCAGGAAATTAAGCAAAAGCTGGATGAATACGTTATCGGGCAGGACGAGGCTAAAAAAACGCTTGCGGTTGCGGTGTATAACCACTATAAGCGCATTTTTAAGAATGAGTCAGCCGATGTTGAGCTTAACAAAAGCAACGTTTTAATGTTAGGCCCCACGGGCGTGGGAAAAACTCTGCTTGCGCAGACCTTGGCTAAAATTCTTGACGTGCCGATTGCCATTACCGACGCCACCACCCTTACCGAGGCGGGCTATGTCGGCGAGGATGTGGAAAACATACTTCTTCGCTTAATACAGGCGGCGGATTATGATATTGAAAAGGCTGAGCGCGGAATTATTTATGTTGATGAAATAGATAAAATCGCGCGTAAGTCCGAAAATGCCTCCATAACCCGCGATGTAAGCGGCGAGGGCGTTCAGCAGGCGCTGCTTAAAATTCTTGAGGGAACGGTTTCAAACGTTCCGCCGCAGGGCGGCAGAAAGCACCCGCAGCAGGAGTTTATTCAAATTGATACTACCAATATCCTCTTTATCTGCGCAGGCGCTTTTGACGGAATAGAAAAGGTTATTGAGCGCAGAATAGGCGGCAGCAGCTTAGGCTTCGGGGCGGACGTTAAGTCGCCGAAATCGGTTGAGGCTGAGGCGGTAGCAACACGCGCAACCCACCAGGATTTGGTAAAATTCGGAATGATTCCCGAGCTTGTGGGGCGTTTGCCCGTTATAACCGCGCTTAACGGCATGGATAAGGAAACGCTTGTAAGAATTATGACCGAGCCGAAAAACTCTATTGTAAAGCAATATAAAGCGCTTTTCAAAATGGATAATATCGACCTTGAATTTGAAAAGGAAGCGCTTGAGCGCATTGCGGAGCTTACAATCGAGCGCAAAACGGGTGCGCGCGGTTTGCGCTCTATAATAGAAAGCGTTTTGCAGCCGCTTATGTTTGAAAGCCCGTCAGACAGCAGCATAACTAAAATTACCGTAACCAAAGAAACGGTTGAAAACGGCAAAGCGGAAATTATGCGCAAGGCTTCTTAAAAACACTATGGCAGCAGAAATCTATCGGTTTCCGCTGCCGTTTTAATGTTAGGTGGTAGAAGAATATGACCGAAAGGTTCATTTTCATATTTGAAATGCTCGGAATAATCGCCACGGCGGCGTCGGGCGCTATGGCGGGAATGAAAAAGCATATGGATATGCTCGGAGTAGGTGTGCTTGCGTTAACGGCGGCTATGGGCGGCGGAATAATACGTGATTTAATTCTCGGCGCAATTCCGCCCGTAGCGTTTGTAAAGCCTATTTATGCAGGCTCGGCTTTCGCGGTTGCGGCGGTTATGTTTTTCTTTCACCGTGCTTTCCCCGAGCACAGCTTTCAAAAGCTGCACGCGGCGGTGTTTCTGTATATGGACGCAATCGGTCTCGGCGCTTTTACGGTGGTAGGCGTTCAAAAAGCCATTACAATGTACGGCTTCAAGCACATATTTTTGCTTTTCACCACCGGCTTTTTAACAGGCGTTGGCGGCGGCATAATGCGGGATATTTTTGCGGGCGGAATTCCCGGTATATTCATAAAGCATTTTTACGCCTGCGCCTCGGTAATAGGCGCGGGGGCGTGCATAGCCCTGTGGAAGCCGTTCGGCACGGGAATAGCCATGGCGGCGGGAATTTTGGTTACAACCGCCCTTAGGCTTTGCGCTGCGCATTTTAAATGGAACTTTTTCAGGGACAGAAATACATAGCCCCGTTTTTAAAATTATTTTCACAGGGTTTACATTTGGCTATATAAACATCTCTCTGTATTATATAAAGGCAGGGGGATGATTTTTTATGACCGAATACGGATATGTACGCGTTTCAAGCACCGACCAAAACGAGGAAAGGCAGATTTCTGCGCTGCGGGAAAAGCAGATATTGCAGAAAAATATTTATAAGGATAAGCAGTCCGGCAAGGATTTTGAGCGCCCGCAATATAAAAAAATGCTTAAAAGGCTGAAAGCCGGCGATCTGCTTTATATTTTAAGCATTGACCGCTTAGGGCGAAATTACAAGGAAATTCAAAACCAGTGGCGAATACTTACTAAAGAAATAGGCGTTGATATTTGCGTTATTGATATGCCGCTTTTAGATACGCGCAACGGCAAGGATTTAATGGGAACGTTTATTGCCGACCTTGTATTGCAAATACTCTCGTTTGTGGCGCAAAGCGAGCGCGAGAACATAAGAAAGCGGCAGTCACAGGGTATTGCCGCCGCAAAAAAGCGCGGTGTGCGCTTTGGCAGACCCGAAAAACCGATACCCGAGGGCTTTGCCGAGACTGTAAAGCTTTGGTAGAAAAAGGAAATTGATATTAAAGCGGTGCTTGAAATGTGCGGGCTGAAAGAGGCTACATTTTACCGCCGCTTGCGGGAATACCGTATGAAAAACAAATAGGCAAATAATTCTTGCGCACAAAAAAGCAACCCGCCGTTTTTAAACTCTGACGGGTTGCTTTTTGTGCTTGCGTTATAATTCAACTATCAAAAGGTATACTTTTTGATAGTTGATACTCTGTTAAAAAATATATCATATTATGCCCTAAAAATCAATACCTTAATGGAAAATTTTCAAATTTTGTTATTTTTAACGACTGAAATCAGCTTAAAAAATGTTTCCACATAATTATCAAAAAGTATACCTTTTGATAATTGCAATAGTAAAAAAAGGGGAGTTAATTATGGCAAAACAGAAAAAACTCAAGGAATGGATAACGGTTGCAGCTGCGGTGATATTGGTTATTCTGCTGTCAGCCGGAACAAGTATTATTGTAAATAAGCAGGGCGCTGTGCAATCGTCAGCAAAAATTAAAAACGGGCTTTCGGCTTAGGACAAACGATGAATTAACAATGAATGATGCTTATTTGATAACAGAAAGGCAAGAGAACGACAAAATAGAAATAATTAAGCTCTCCTACAGCAGTAATTTGATAAATGCTTTTGAAAATGATAAAAGTGTATTTTCAAAAATTGAAAAACTCAATGTGAACGATATTGTTCAGTTCAGAAAAATTGTAAGCATAGCATATGAAAACGATTATAACATTTATCAGCTTACAAGGCTTTAAATTGATTAAAAAATATCTAAGCCGATAATTCGGGAGCGGCTAAAAAAATAAAACAAGCTGTTGCTATTCTTAAAAAAAGGATAGCGGCAGCTCGTTTTTTAACATTTATTGCATTGCAAAGCCTGCATATCGACGCGTAAAACTATATAATTAAATGACAAGGTATGACATTTATTAAGCTGATAAACGCCTTGTAATTTTGTTTATTTATGATTTTTTTAAAAAAAATGTAATTTACACTTGATTTTTGTAAAACTGTGTGTTATAATATGGAAAAAATTAAATGGAGATACATAAAAATGCGGTATATTTACAATGTAAGAAAAGATATTTTGAAAATTGATGAGGAAAATCACACTGTATACGGAATTGACGTAATACATAACTCTGCTGTTGTAAAATCGGCGGGCAATTTGTTTTGCGACAGAGAAACCGCCGAAAGCTTTGCAAAATTATGCGGAAGCGAAAATTTATCTCCCGAAAAAATAGAGCCTGCCGCGGCGGAAATTTTAGACAGCCCCGAAAAAAGCTTTCGCTTTACCGGTATGTGCGGATAACAGGCTTGCAAACGCGCGCCGGTAAACATATGATTTTAAAAAGATAATGCAAAAATAGCGCGGCGGGTACTTGAAAAAGTGCCCGCCGTGTTGTATAATAAATTGATATATTCCTAAAGTGGGAGGATATGGCGTGCTTTTAAAATCCGCAATTTCTTCGGGCGAGCAGAGCGCATACGCCGAGAGGGTAAAAAAATTAGCATATAAAATATACGGCAAAACGCCGCTTGCCTGTGTGGTTACATTCGGCTGCCAGCAGAATGTGAGCGATTCCGAAAGGCTTAAGGGCGAGCTTTCGGAAATGGGCTACGGACTTACCGACGATATAAACGAGGCTCAATTTATAATTTTCAACACCTGCGCCGTGCGCGAGCACGCGGAGGACAGGGTGTACGGCAACGTGGGCGTTACAAAGGCGCTTAAAAAGCAGAACCCTAACATAATAGTGGCGGTTTGCGGCTGTATGGCGCAAAGGCAGAGCGTGGCGGATAAAATTAAACGCAGCTACCCCTATGTTGATATGGTGCTTGGCACGCAGGTGCAGCACAGGCTGCCCGAATTTATTTACAAAAGGCTTTCGGGCTCGGGCAGAATATTTGAGCTGGAGCTTTTAAACGGGGAAATACCCGAAAACGTGCCCATTAAAAGGGACGGAACCTTTAAAGGCTGGCTGCCTATAATGTACGGCTGCGATAATTTCTGCACCTACTGCATAGTGCCGTATGTAAGGGGGCGCGAGCGCTCGCGGCAGCCCGAGGCGATAATTGCCGAGGCGGAAGAAATGATTGCCGCGGGGTGTAAGGAAATAACCCTTTTGGGGCAGAACGTTAATTCCTACGGCAAGGGGCTTGAAAGCGGCATAAGCTTCGCGGAGCTTTTGCGGCGCATAAACGCGCTGCCGGGGGATTTCAGAATACGCTTTATGACCTCGCACCCGAAGGACTGCACCCACGAGCTTATTGATACAATACGCGATTGCGAAAAGGTAAGCCGCCATTTGCACCTGCCCTTTCAAAGCGGCAGCGACAGAATACTAAAGCGTATGAACCGGCGGTATGACAGGGAAAAATACCTTGAGCTTGTGAATTACGCAAAGGAGCAAATTCCGGGGCTTTCCTTAACAAGCGATATAATTGTGGGCTTTCCGGGGGAAACTTATGAGGATTTCTGCGATACCGTGAGCCTTATAAGAGAGATAAAGTTCTCATCGCTTTTCACCTTTATTTATTCCCCGCGCGAGGGCACGCCCGCCGCCGCTATGGAAGACCCCGTTACTCGCGCCGAAAAGGGCAAATGGTTTGCGGAGCTTTTGGCGGCGCAGGAGGAAATAGCGGCTGAAAATGAGCAAAAGCTTATAGGCACTTCTCACAGGCTGCTTTGCGACGCAAGGGGTACGACCGACGGGTATATGTCAGGTCACAGCGAGGGAACGGCGGTAGTTGAGTTCCCGGGGGACGAGAGTATGATAGGCAAATTTATAAACGTGCGCATTGAGGAATGTGACGGCGTTTTTAAGGGAAAAATAATTACAGAGGAATAGGAGACTGCCGCGGCTGTGAGCTTAAAAAATTTTTTTGCTAAAATTCCTAAGATAATAACGGTTGTTTTTTCGGTGTATATTGCGGGCACGCTTTTGCTTAATGTTATTCTTAATAATTCGTTTAACCAATACTTTAAGCCCAATTTATTGAGTATTTCAAGCATTTTGCCGTTTGGCACGGCGGTGCTGCTGTTTGCGGCAGTAACCTTGATTTGCTCGTTTGAGGGTAAACGAAAGGGCGTATCGGAGCGGGGCTTTTACTTATTACTTGCGCTGGTTTTCTCGTTTGTTTTTATAATTCAGCTTTTCTTTTCTTACAATTTCTATTTCTATACCGGTTGGGATGCCGGAATTGTAACAGGCACCGCGTATAATATGGCTGCGAGAAATGTATTTGAATTTCCGGCGAGTTATTATGAAATATACCCGAATAATTTATTTATAACGTACTTTTTGGTTGTTCTTTACAGGATAGGCTTTAAAGTAATACCTTCTCACCCTTATGCGCTTGTGCTTGTTACCAATAACCTGGCGGTTTGCGCGGGAATTTTTCTTGCGGTAACCTGCATTTACAAAATTACAAATAAAAAAGCGGTAACGCTTGCCGCTGCCTTTATGGGAATACTCATCGGGGCGTTTTCGCCGTGGATAGTAATACCCTATACAGATACCTATTCAATGCTTTTCGCGGCTTTGGCGATTTTCAGCGCATTGTTTTTAAAAGGCGTATACAAATATTTGTTTTTCTCATTTTCCTGCTTTATAGGCTATTTATTCAAGCCGACTGTTTTTATAATTCTAATTGCGGCGGTTATACTCGGAATTGTTAATTTACTTTCGGGTCAAAAAATTGAATATAAAAAGGCGGCAGCAATGCTTTGCTGTGTTGCAATAGCTGCGGCAAGCGCCTTTTCGGTTAAGCATATATTAGTCACGCGGAAGAAGCTTCCGGCGGAAAAAAGTATGACAATTACGCATTATTTAATGATGGGCTTAAACTCCGAAACAGAAGGCGTTTACAGTAGTGACGATGTTAAATATTCAAGAAACATCGGGGATAAAAAAGCGCGGCAGGAAGCGAATATTAAAGTAATTCGCGAACGGCTTGAAAAAATGGGATTCAATGGTTTTGCTAAGTTAGTTATAAAGAAAAATCTTTCCAATTATAACGACGGAACATTTGCGTGGTCGAGGGAAGGCGGTTTTTATAGAACCGTTTATCCCAGCGATTCACGAGTCAAGACGGCATTAAGGAATTTTTATTTCAACAAACCCGAGGCTTTTCGGTTTTTAGCGCAAGCTATTTGGTTTTTTACACTTTTGTGTATTTGTTTTTCTGCTTTTCGCAAGGCTTCGGCGTATAGCGGAATAATTTCACTGGTTGCATTATCGCTTTTCGGGGAAAGCATATTTTTGCTGTTGTTTGAATGTCGCGCAAGATATTTGTTCTTGTATTTACCGCTTTTTCTTATTTTAGCGGCGGTAGGGCTTGCGGCTTCAACCGATTTTTGTAAAAAAATTATATTTGAAAGGAAAATTGAAAATGGACGTAATTAAAGAGGCAAGAAATTTAGGCAAGGCAATACAGAGCGACCCGCGCTTTTTGAGGTATGCAAAGGCTCGCCTAGCAAATGACGATAACAGCGATTTACAGGACGCAATAGGTAACTTTAACCTTGTAAGAATGGAGCTTGACAGAGAGGCAAACTCCGAAACCAAGAGCGATGATAAAATTAAGGAGCTTAACGAAAAGCTGCGCGGAATATACAGCGAGATAATGTCCTCCCCCTCAATGGTGGAGTATAACACCGCTAAGGCTGACCTTGACACTATGATGAACGAGGTAAACACAATAATTTCCAAGTGCGTTGACGGCGAAGACCCCGACACCTGCGATGTTCACAGCGGCTGCACGGGCAGCTGTGCGAGCTGCGGCGGCTGCCACTAAGGGCAAAAAAGATAATAAGATACGAAATGAAAGAGGATGTAAAAATGGCAGAGCTTTCTCCTATGATGAAGCAATATCTGAGAATAAAGTCTGAAAATGAAGACAGTATTCTTTTTTTCAGAGTCGGCGATTTTTACGAAATGTTTTTCGATGACGCGAAAAAAGCATCGGAGGAGCTTGACCTAACCCTTACGGGCAAGGACTGCGGTATGGAGGAACGCGCGCCTATGTGCGGAATACCGTACCACAGCTGCGAATCGTATATTGCGCGGCTGGTTGAAAAGGGCTATAAGGTTGCAATATGCGAGCAGGTTGAAGACCCGAAAGCGGCGAAAAAACTGGTTGACCGCGATATTATAAGGGTAATAACCCCCGGCACGGTAATTGAGGACGCAATGCTTGACGAGGGCAAAAACAATTACCTTGCCGCAATTGCTCTGACAGAGGACGGCGTGGGGCTGTGCTTTACCGACGCGTCTACAGGCGAGTGCCATTTAACAAGCTTTCCTGCGGATAACTATAATTCCGCCGTTTCTGATGAGCTTTTGCGCTTTGCGCCGCGTGAAATATTAGCGGCTGACAGCTTGAAAGCAAAATCTGCCGCCCTGTGGGAATTTTTACAGGAAAATTTCAAGGCGGCAGTAACACTTAGACCGAACGACGCGTTTGACCCCAAAAAAACCGAGGAGCTTTTTGTAAAGCATTTCGGTATATCGGAGCTTGAGGACCGCGGAATTGATAAAACCTCCTCTAAGGCTGCAGCGCTCGGCGCGGTTATAGGCTATTTATACGAAACGGGCAGAACGGGCAGCATTTCGGTAAATAAAATTGACGTTTACACCGATAAGCAGTTTATGCGGCTGGATATGACGGCGCTGCGCAATTTGGAGCTTACCGAAACCATGCGCACAAAGTCAAAGCGCGGTTCGCTTTTGTGGGTGCTTGACCGTACCAAAACCGCAATGGGCAAGCGGCTTATAAGAAGCTGGCTTGAAAAGCCGCTGCTTAATATTACCGAAATAAATTTAAGACAAAACGCGATAGAGGAGCTTTGCGACGATACTATAATGCGCGCCGAAATAACCGAGCAGCTATCGGGCGTGCGGGATATTGAAAGAATAATGACCAAGGTAGTTTACAAAACCGCCTCGGCGCGTGATTTGCTTGCAATATCCGCCACGGCGCACAGCTTTCCCGCAATAAAAAATTTGCTTGCGGGCGCTAAATGCCGAATGTTAAGGGAAATATGCGGCGGCATAGACCCGGTTGAAGAAATAGTAACACTTATTGACGACGCCATAAACCCCGAGGCGCCCGTATCGGTAAGAGAGGGCGATATAATAAAAGGCGGCTATAATGAGGAAGTCGATTTTATTCGCGGCGATATGTCAAGCGGCAACAGTTTTTTAACCGATATTGAAAACCGCGAAAAGGAGCGTACGGGCATTAAGACCCTGAAAGTACGCTTTAACAAGGTTTTCGGGTATTATATTGAGGTTACAAACTCTTTCCTTGATAAAGTACCCGCAGACTACATAAGAAAACAGACCCTTACAAACTGCGAGCGCTTTATAACAGAGGAGCTAAAGGAAATAGAACGTCGTGTTTTAAGCGCAAAGGACAGAATAGAACAGCTTGAATTTGAAATATTTGACGGTATTCGTGAAAAGGTTGCCGCGGAGCTTAAAAGATTTCAGGCTACCGCATCGGCGCTTGCTACGCTTGATACGCTCTGCTCCTTAGCGGGCGTGGCGGTAAATAACCGCTATTGCCGACCGCTTGTAAATAACAGCGGCAATATAATAATAAAATCGGGAAGACACCCGGTGGTTGAGCAGGTTATTAAAACCCCGTTTGTGGCAAACGACACCACGCTTAATATGAAGGACGACCGCTGCGCCATAATAACGGGACCGAATATGGCAGGTAAATCCACATATATGCGGCAGACGGCTATAATAGTGCTTATGGCGCAAATAGGCTGCTTTGTGCCGGCGGACTCGGCTGAAATAGGACTTTGCGACGCTATTTTTACAAGGGTCGGTGCGTCGGACGATTTGGCGGCGGGGCAATCAACATTTATGGTGGAAATGAGCGAGGTTGCCGAAATACTGAAAAATGCCACAAAACACAGCCTTTTAATTCTTGACGAGATAGGCAGGGGAACCTCGACCTTTGACGGAATGTCAATAGCGCGCGCGGTTCTTGAATATGTTGCCGATAAAAAGACCCTCGGCGCAAAAGCGCTTTTCTCGACCCATTACCACGAGCTTACCGCAATGGAGAACGAATTGCAGGGCGTTAAAAATTATAACGTAGCCGTTAAAAAGCGCGGCGACGATATAACCTTTTTGCGCCGCATAGTTCCCGGCGGAGCGGACGGCAGCTACGGCATTGAGGTTGCGAAGCTGAGCGGAATACCCGAAACGGTTATTCGCCGCGCTAAGCAGATACTCAAAAAGACCGAGGAAGAGGGGGTTGTGACCTACCGCACGGTGGAAAACCCCGATATGCAGCTGCCGCTTGAAATGCAGGGCGCGCAGGATATTCTGCACGATCTGCAAACGATAGACGTCAACACACTGACACCCATTGAAGCCATGCAAACACTTTTTGAAATGGTGACAAAAGCTAAGTCAATATAATAATCAGTATGTCGATAAACCCCAAAGTCTATTTCTGCGGCGTTCACGCCGCATCACCGTTTTTCCGCCGACAGGTGCGGCGGAAAAACACCTTGTAAGCGAAAAATAGCTTAAAAAGCTATTTTTCAAGGGCACTG